>CAYLSY010000139.1:0-6999 GCA_964386275.1 uncultured Hyphomicrobiales bacterium | reverse complement strand
ATTGTAATCGATTATCAAAACTAAATTTATATCTATTGTAAATAGTGTAAAATCAATATTTTATATAAATATTAATGAGCCAATGCTAAATTTGGGATTTTCTCAATTTTAAACACTAACAAAATTTTAAATACCTATTGAAATACTTGTGTCAATGCTATTGCTTTTTGGTTTAGCATTCCTGATACATAAGTTCACGTCATCGCGGACAGCTAAAAATAAAGTTGCACTGTTTAAAAATTGGGAATTCTAATTAATCTTCAATTCTCACATCTTTGCTCGTTTGGCAAGGTACTGCCTTAGAGCTTTGTCGTAGGGCTGCGATGTATCGATTAAGTGGTAATCGATGCGGTGGTTGCGGGAATCGCTTTTCAAATCGGCGATGAAATCTGCGACTACTTTTGAATATTGCTTTTGAATTTGATATGGCTGGGTAATAATTTCCTCGCCGGTTTCCAAGTCGCGAAATGTAGAGCTGCTGCCAAATTTGAAGTCGATTTCGCGTGGGTCGAGAATGTGGAATGCCAGCACTTCGTGGTTTTGGTGACGGAAATGCTTCAAGGCGTTCATAACAGAATCTGGTTCATCAAAAAAGTCGCTGATAATTATAACCAAACCGCGTCGTTTGATGCGTTCGGCAACTTTGTCGAGCGAAGCCGACGTTCCAGTAGCTTCGGCTGGTTTATTGTTATCGATTGCCTTAAGTATTTCATGCAGATAGGATTGCTTCGATTTCGGTGGATAAAAATGCTTGAGCTTTGTGTCATAAAGCGCCAAGCCGATTGAATCGCGTTGGCGAATCAGCAAATATGCCAATGATGCCGCAAGATAAGAGCCATACTCGTATTTCGAGATTCTGCCTTTCGAAGCAAACGCCATCGATGCGCTGGAATCGAGCGCAATAACGCTACGCAAGTTGGTTTCTTCGACGAATTCCTTGATATAATAGCGGTTAGTGCGTCCATATACTTTCCAATCGATATGGCGGATTTCGTCGCCAGGGCGATATTGGCGATATTCGGCAAACTCAACGCTGAAACCGTGATACGGCGACTTATGGAGTCCGGTTATAAAACCTTCGACAACCAATCGAGCCTTCAATTCTATACTCTGCAGTTTAGATATTACTTCCGGAAGCAGAAATTTTTTATAATCGTTCATTCTTTTGTTTTCTTAATAATCTTACTGGTTCTTGCTTTTGCCTTTTTCCCCTGTTTTTTTTGTCGGCAAATGCAATGGGCAAGGCTTCGATAATAGTCTTGACCGGAGCAATAATCAAGCCGTCCTTAATAGTTGGATTGACGTCTTCGATGTCGCTTAAATTGTCTTCGGGAATAATTATAGTTTTAATCCCCATTCGTTTGGCGGCAAGGAGTTTCTCGTTCAAACCGCCGATTGGCAGCACATTTCCGCGTAATGTGATTTCGCCCGTCATTGCAACGTCTCCACGCAATGGTTTGTTTGCGGCTGCGGATATAAGAGCCATCGTCATCGTTATGCCTGCCGATGGACCATCTTTCGGAATTGCGCCTTCAGGAATGTGGATGTGGATTTCTTTCCTTTTGTAAAAACCTTCAGGCACGCCGAGCTTTTCGGAATTCGAACGAACAAAAGTCAAGGCGGCACGAGCCGATTCTTTCATTACATCGCCGAGTTTGCCGGTAAGTGTCAGCTTTTCCGAACCATTCATTATCGAAACCTCGATGGGTAAGGTATCGCCGCCGATGCTTGTCCATGCAAGCCCAGTTGCAACACCGATTTTGCTTTCGGTATCGCCGTTTTTCTTCTTGAATCGTGGCGCCTTGAGCAAACGTCCGATGGTTTGAGTGTCAATCACGTTTTTTGTCTTTGCTATCGCCTTGATGAAACGCGGGTCGTCGAGCAATGTCTTGTTCAAATCGTTGTCCGAGGGCAACCGTTTGTATTTCTTGTCGAAAGCTTGAATCGTTTCCTTGGCGTATTTCCTCAAAACCGAGGCTATTTCGCGTTCAAGGTTGCGAACGCCGGCTTCGCGGGTATATTCTTCGATTATTTTACGAATTGCTTCGTCATGAAATTCGATATTAAAATTCTCAAGCTTATATTCTTTTATAAGTTTAGGCAGTATATGACGTTTTGCGATTTCCAGCTTCTCGACGTCGAGGTAGCTCGATAGCTCGATGATTTCCATCCTGTCTTGCAGCGGAAGCGGAATATCGTATTTAACATTTGCTGTAGTAATAAACAACACGTTCGAAAGGTCGTAATCGACTTCGACATAATGGTCATTAAAGGCGACATTCTGCTCGGGGTCAAGAACTTCGAGCAGCGCGCTGCTCGGGTCGCCGCGGAAATCCATAGACATTTTGTCGATTTCGTCAAGCAATATTACAGGATTGATTGTTCCGGCTTTTTTCATTGCCTGAATGATTTTACCGGGCAAAGCTCCGATGTAAGTGCGACGATGCCCGCGGATTTCGGCTTCGTCGCGAACTCCGCCGAGTGAAAACCGCACAAATTCTCGTCCGAGACCGCGTGCAATCGAGCGCCCGAGCGAAGTTTTGCCGACTCCCGGAGGTCCGACGAAGCATAAGATTTGCCGTTTGAGAGTTCCAGCGAGATTCAAAATTGCTATGTATTCAAGTATGCGCTCTTTCGGCTTTTCGAGGTCGTAGTGGTCTTCGTCGAGTATTTGACGCATTAATTCGATATCCATGTTATCTGGTGTGCGTTTTTGCCAAGGCAGCGTTGCAAGCAGTTCCAGATATGTCCTGTTGACCGAGAATTCCGGCGATAGAGTGGGAATTTTCTTCAACTTGTCAAACTCTTCGAAGGCTTTTGCACGCGCATGTTCCGGCATACCGGAGTTTTCGAGCTGTTCTTTGAGCGAAATTAGCTCCGGCACTGCTTCTTCGTCGTCGCCGAGTTCCTTTTGCAGCGCTCGAATTTGCTCTTGGATATAGTACTTACGTTGCGCTTTTTGGATTGAAGTCTGCACTTTGGAATCGATTTCCTGCTCCATTTTGAGCATTTCCAATTCGGCGGTCAGCATGGAAATCAACTCGAAATACTGCTTCTTGAGTGAACGCAGTTCGAGAATTTTCTGCTTCTGCTCAATTTTTATAGCCGTATTGGCTGCGGCAAAATACAGCTTGCGCAGCGGGTCGTCGATATTGTCGAGCGCATTGGTCAAATCCGGAGGAAAATTATGGTTCGACTTGATGTATTTATCGAAAAGCTCGGAGCAGCGCCTGATGAGCGCTTCCATTTCCTTGTCGTCGGGTTCGGTTGTAACGTTTATTTGTGTTATTTCAGCTTCCAAATAGTCTTCGTTTTTGAGCTGCTTCTTAATTTTCGCTTGGAAAAGCCCTTCGACAAGCACTTTCAGCACGTTGTTCGGCAGCCGCAGAATCTGGAGTATACGAGCCGTTGTGCCGTATTGGTAAACGTCCTTGAAACCGGGTTCATCGATGCTTGAATCCTTTTGTGCCGATACGAAAATGAATTTATCGCGTTCGAGCGCCTCGGCAACGGCTTTCAACGAGGATGTCCGACCAATCAGAATCGGAAATATCATGTTCGGAAATATAATAATATCGCGCAAAGGCAGAACTGTCAATGTTTTCGGTATGGAATCGGTTTTCTTTTCGCTCTTTTTAAATGTTGAAATTATATCGTCGAATGATGCCATGCTTTCTCGCTTGTTTTTGTTTTACGTCTTTCGATTTAATATTGAAGAATCAAGAGGATAAATATTTTATAGGCGGAGGGGTAAGGCTTAGTAAAAAATTTTATGCTTAATAATTATATTATCTTCAAAGGCAACATTTTAAGAAACTCTAATGATAAAAGGTTCCATAAAAGACGGAATGAAATTGCTCGATTTCTATTATGAAATAATTTATGAAAGCATAAAAAGGACTTACTCATCACACCCCGGGCATTTTAATTACAAACTGTGAGCCGGGGCTATTTTCATCAGATTTCAGGTAGGATGGCGAGCGCACTTCTATTGTACCGCCGTATTTTTCGATTGTCTGTTTTACGATTGATAGGCCTAGTCCAGTGCCTTCGATTCCCTTTTTTTTTGAAAGGGAGCTGCGGTAAAAGTCGTTGAACAGCTTGCCGATTTCGTTTTCTGGTATGCCGATACCGTTGTCGGCAATCGAAATGCTGACTTGGTCTTTATCTTTCGAGACGATAATTTCGATTATACCGTTCTTGTCCGTATACTTAACTGCATTCGACAGCAGATTAGCCAGCGCCAATCGTAACAGCTTTGGTTCTGCTTTTACGAGCATATAATCGCGATTTACTGCGTTTATTGTGAGTCTAATGCCCTTTGATTCAATCATTACATGCAAATCGGCGACAATATCTTCGAGCATGTTAATAATTAGTATTTCAGTTACGTTATCGGCGCTCGATTCCAGTTTCAGCTGCGAAATATGCAGAATATCGTTGATGATTTGAATTGCCCCGTGCAGGCGTGCTTTCGAACGCTCGACCGGCTTGACGAGTTCCGGTTGTAATTTCGTATAAGAGCCTTCCGTAAGCATATCGAGGTAGGTGATTGCAGCTGCAATCGGAGTTTTCAGGTCATGGACGACGGTCATGACGTATTTGGATTTAGCTTTTTCGGCGCCTTCGAGTTCATCCAAAGCCTTTGTCAGAGCGCGTTCTCGGCGGTAAAGGTTCTTGGCTATGGAGTTAGCCAAATATGAACTGATATAAAATGTAATACCAAAAAGTATGAAAAATACAATCAAATAGTTGAAATCGTTGTAAAGTGGTAATATATTGATGCCATTGATTTTATTATGCGGAATAATCCCATTGCACTCCAAAAGCGCCCCGATAAATGATAGAGCAAGCATAAGAGTAATGATAATATTCATAACCGCGCTTGTCAGCAGCAGGCTGCCGATTATCACATGGAAAATGAACAGCGCAAACAGCGGCGTTTCGATTCCACCAGTAAAATAGACGAATAGCATTAATGCCACGAAATCGACGCAAATTTGAAGCAGCGAAAAGTGCATGCTGTGGAAGCCTTTTTCGGGTTTTTTCTCTGGAGTGTATTTCCAAATTTTATGGAATACAAGATTATACAGAAGAATCGAAGCAGCAATAATCCAGTGTGGCAGCGTGTTTAAGTGAAAGCTATGGGTAACGTCTTCTATTAATCCGACACCGATAATTAGGCAAGTAATCATAACCACCGCGCCGTATCGCAGATTGATAAGCCAACGGTTACGTTTCTTGATTTCAACCCAAAATTGCTCAAACTGTACTCGCGGCGGCGTCAGCGTAAATACTCTCCTGCTCATCGATGAACCTTGCGTTCTTAATTTAATGTCCGAATATCAAATATACGTTTTTCTTATGATTTTTCCCAAAACTAATGCTATACTCGGAAAATTAATTGTCGTAAAGCCAATTAGAAACAACAATTGAAAAGGCGCTACCGAAAATTCACCGCTAAAAATCGTTAAAGCAATCGAAATAATAAAATAAATAATGATAATCAATTCGAATATCGATACTTGCTTAATACCAGATGAGTAGCGAACTTTCATCAAATCGCCGGATTTTGGTGTTCTGACGAACGGAGTTTGCTTGTTTCTCAGGGCATCGAAAACAGCTTTCGTATTATTCAAGCTGACCCCAGCACCGAAACCGAGTATGGCAGGCAAGAATAGCAACTTGTTTCCGATATTTAATTCACTTTTGATAGTCGACGAATAGTATAAATAGATAAAAACGAGCGAAACGCTGAATAGCATTGCATAGTTAATAAATCCGGCAAGCATTTCATTATTAGTTTTAATGAGCGCCAATGGCATGCTCATCATCGCGATTAAAATTATCAATGGGTAGCTTAAATTTGAAAAAAGATGGAATAAACCTTCAATTTTGACTTTTAACGGGAATTTTGAGCGGCATAGAGCGCCGAAGTTCTTTTTTCCTGCTTCGATTGCACCTTTTGTCCAACGGTATTGCTGAGCCAGAGCGCTTCGGGCGTTTTCTGGCAATTCGGCAGGGGATTCTACTTCATTAAGATAAACGAGCTTCCATCCGCGCAATTGCGCACGATAGCTCAAATCCAAATCTTCTGCCAAAGTGTCGCTTTGCCAACCGCCTGAATCGACAACGGCTGATTTTCGCCAAATACCTGCAGTTCCGTTGAAGTTGATGAACATGCCATTGCAGAAACGGACATGTTGCTCAATCGCGAAATGGCAATCGAGCAAACGCGCTTGAATACGAGTAAGCAAGTTTTTATGCTCGTTCAAATGCGTCCAACGGGTTTGAGCCATTGCCACTTTGGGGTTTTCAAAACACGGTAGGGAATATAGTAGGAAATCAGGATTCGGAATAAAATCAGCGTCGAATATTGCGATAAATTCTCCTCGACAGAGTTCGAGACCATTTTGCAAGGCGCCTGCCTTAAAACCGGCTCTGTCGCTACGGTGAATATGAACTATGTCGAAGCCCTGTTTTTTATACTCAGCAACTCGTTTCGCAACAATATCTTTTGTAATATCATTTGAATCATCAAGAACTTGAATTTCAAGCAAGTGCTTGGGATAATTCAACTTGCAGATGCTGTCGATAAGCCTCGAAATAACGTTAGCCTCATTAAAAACCGGTAATTGAACTGTTACGGCTGGATATGAAATTGGAGAATGAGGCGGTGATATTAATTCTGACGATTTTCGTAACCTTTTCGAAAGTATATAAAATATGAATTGATGCAGGGAAATGCAAAATAAAATAAATGAAAAAGTGAAATATATTATAATGATAAATAAGCTCATAATAAATATGAAGGTATGATAAAGGAACCGAGTAACATCACCAGCCCGAAACCACTGCCAGTAGAATATCATCCGAAACTTGCTCTAATGATTTAGATAAACATGTAAGCCTGCCGCTATCCAAGATTGCTACGTCATATACTCCAAAAGCAGAAAAGCTTTTATCCTTTCAGTTCTATCAAACCAGGTCTATCTTCTT
>CAYLSY010000138.1:0-7030 GCA_964386275.1 uncultured Hyphomicrobiales bacterium | reverse complement strand
TATTAGAATTTATGAGTGAACAAATGAATCAATTGTTGAAAGATTCGAAGGGCATTCGCTGGACAGCGTTAATGCTTGTTTCTTTCACCATGCTGTCGGCATATTTCTTTGTCGATATGATTGCCCCGCTGCAATCGCTTGTCCAGCTGCAATATAATTGGAAACCGGAGCATTACGGCTTCTTCTCGGGTGGTGAATATATGCTTAATGTGCTTGGTTTTTTGATTATCTCAGGCATAATACTTGATAAGATGGGTATTCGCTTCACCGGATTGCTCGCTACTATTGTAATGGTTAGCGGAGCGTTAATAAAAATGTATGCTTTAAGTCCATACTTTTCGCATGGCGGCTTCGGCTACGATTTTATGAACTCTTTTTGGACATCAATGCCAGCAACGGCTAAGGTAGCGGCTCTTGGATTTGCGATTTTCGGAATTGGAGTCGAAATGTGCGGCATTACTGTTTCTCGAGCTATTGTAAAATGGTTCAAGGGCAAGGAAATGGCGCTGGCTATGGGTATGGAGATGGCTACTGCCCGATTGGGCGCTTCTGTCGCATTCTTTTTCTCATCAATAATCGCAGGTTCGAGCAAAATCGGTGAAGATGCTACAACTGGAAACCCGCTCAACACAGTATATTTTGGTGTTGCATTGCTGTGTATCGGGTTTCTTACATTTCTTGTTTATTCGTTTATGGACCGAAAACTTGATTCTCAAATGAACGAAAGCGCTTCCAATGAGCCTTCTGAGGAGTTTCGATTAAGCGATATCGGAAAAATTTTCTCTAACAAATCGTTCCTGCTGATTTCTTTCCTTTGCGTTTTGTTCTATTCCGGTGTTTTCCCGTTCCTGAAGTATGCCGTGAACATGATGGAAAACAAACTTGGAGTCGATGCTCAAACCGGCGGCATGATTACCGGTCTGCTGCCTGTCGGCACAATTATTTTAACGCCCATTATCGGCAACTATCTTGACAAAAAAGGCAAAGGCGCAACAATTATGATATTCGGAGCGGCATTGTTAACGCTTGCGCACCTTACGTTTGCCATTGTGCCTTTGAATACCCCGCTTGCAGTTATCGCAATCTGTGTGCTGGGCGTAGCTTTTTCGCTTGTGCCTGCGTCGATGTGGCCCTCGGTACCAAAAATTGTCGAAGACCGTTATCTCGGCTCGGCTTATGCCTTAATATTTTGGATTCAAAATATAGGTTTGATGATTCTTCCTATGTTAATTGGTTACGTTCTCGATGCGGTTAATCCGGGCGTTACAGAAAGATTGGAAGCTGGGGACCTTACCGCCAGTTATAATTACACTGTTCCAATGCTGGTCTTTGCCGGTTTGGGTTTGCTGGCTATTTTCCTTGGATATTTGCTGCGTGTTGAAGACCGAAAAAAAGGTTATGGTTTGGATATGCCTAACAAAAAATAACTTGAATTCAAGGTAGAAGCGTTTTTCTACGCTTCTACCTTTGTTTCATTCATAATCTTCTTTCGCCACATCCGGAAAATCATAATACTGATTTACCTTACCTATTATAAAGATAATTGAAATAATTTTCATTATGCACATATTTCTTTTATTTCACACTGTTATTACTTTAATAAGTGGCAATCGCCACCTTTTTTTTTGTTAATTTTGAATTAGTATGCCGAAACGTCTGAAAATATCGATTACGGACAAGTTTCTATTATTCTTTGTGCCGTTTAACCTTTGCGCAGTGATGATTGCAAGCATCGCACTTTATTATAGCGCCAAAGACGCAATTGTCAACCGGACTTTCGACCAATTGACATCGGTTCGGGTTGTTAAAACACGGCAAATTGAATCCTTCTTTTCCGAGACAATCAGCAGGATTCAAACAATTGAGAATTTGATTGCATTCAAATTTCAAAAAATTGAAAACCAAGATGTTGGCAAGCGTCATTCCAAAATTCTTGCGACAGAACAGCTTATTTATGCGATAAAAAAGGATGACAACATCGAAGGATTTGCAATTGTTGATATAAAGAAGAAAACAGTTCTGGCGAAATTCTTCAAAGACAGCGCCCATATTTCATTTTCAAGGCAGATGTTGAATCTAAACTTCATTACGCAAAATAATCATTTTGAGTTGAACGATTTTTTCAAAGATTTATCGACAGGAAAACCGCTATTGACCATTGTTTCAAATAGTGAACAAAAAGATTCTATCGCAATTTGCTATTTTATTTCTTGCGAAAATATTAATGAAATAATGCTCGAACAAAAAGCTTCGGAAGGACTTGGGCAATCAGGCGAATCATACATTGTAGGCAGCGATTCGGTTATGCGCAGCCAGTCTCGTTTCATAGACAATTCAATATTGCTTACAAAAGTCAGAACCGAAAGCATTAAAAGAGCGCTTTCAGGCAAAAGCGAAACAATAATCGCAAATGATTACCGAGGCATTAAAGTACTAAGTTCTTTTGCGCCATTGTCTATTGATGGATTGAACTGGGTATTGCTCGCCGAAATTGATTATGATGAAGCTCTATCGCCTGTTAACGAACTGAGAATTAAGATAATTATCATCTCAATATCATTTTCAATCCTTCTCTTTATTTTAACCTATATTATTTCTAAAAATCTTACAAAACCTTTGCTAAGGCTGACTAAAGCTATTTCAATATTGCCGGATAACAAATTTTCGCCGCTGCCGGTCGAAGGCAACAACGAAATTAGCGAGTTGACCGTTACGTTCAATCAAATGGCTTCGGACTTGCAAAGAAACAAGGAAGAACTGCGTATCGAGCGATTAAAGCGCTTCGCCTCGGTTATCGACGCTCAAGAAAAAGAACGCGAAAAGCTTTCTGCAGAAATTCACGACGGCGTCGGGCAAATGCTTGTCGCTCTTAAGCTTAGACTGGAGTCAATTAATAGCGGCAATGTGTCGAATGCAGCGAAAATCAAAAGCGCTAAGCAAATAATCGATGATATAATCGACGATATTCGCAGAATCACTAATAACTTGCTTCCGCCGGCGTTAACGGAATTCGGAATTGAGTCGGCTATTGGGAATCTTTGCAACACCTTGGCGGAGTTAACTGATATAAATTTCAGCTATATAAATAATTTAGAACAAAAATTATCCGATAAAACAATGAATATCTCAATTTACCGCATTGTTCAGGAAGCGTTGAACAATGCCGTAAAGCATTCAAATGCTAATAATATCAGCGTGAGTCTTGCTTCCGATGGGAATGCCATTACTCTTGTTATTCTCGATGACGGTTGCGGATTCGATATGTCTAAGGTAAATATAAAAAACTCCAATGGCTTATATAATATTAACGAGCGAACATTGGCATTGCGTGGTAATGCAACAGTTGAAAGCAGTATAGGTAAAGGTACCAAAATTTCAATAAATATTCCGGTAAATTATGGAACAGGACAACAAAATTAAAGTGGCAATAGTTGACGACCATCGCATAGTCCGCGACGGTTTACTTTCCTTGCTCGAACAATGCGATTTCATTGAAATATGCGGACAGGCTGGAGATGCCGCAGCTTTTAATGGGCTGCTGGCAACAAAGAAACCGGATGTTGTGCTGATGGATATTTCATTGCCGGACGAATCGGGAATTGAAATTACTCGCCAATTGACTGCCTCTGGCAATCCGGCAAGGGTTATCATCTTGTCAATGCACGTTAGCGAGGAATTTGTTCTCGAAGCAGTTCAGGCTGGAGCCAAAGGCTACCTTCCCAAAAACACATCGAAAGACGAATTGTTAGAAGCATTACAGACAGTTGCCGATGGAGGCGAATATTTTAATCGCTCTATTTCGAATATGTTGATTCGCAAAATGACAAGGACACAAGAAGCCGATAGTCATGGCTTAGAGCTGCTTTCGAAGCGGGAAATAGAAATTCTAACGCTTTATGCAGAAGGTTTTTCGAATCAGGAAATTGCCGATAAATTGTTCATCAGCCATAGGACTGTTGAATCGCACAAATCGCATATTATGCAGAAACTATTCTTAAAGAATCAAACCGATATGCTCAAATTCGCAATCAAGCACAAATTAATTGAAGTATAAACAAATACTTCGGTATTAAAACTTGTGGAAAACTTTTCCTTCATTTTCATTAACTTTGAAATTTGCGTGTTTTCCGAACTACTGCAAATAATTTTTTATGTATAAAATTAAGCTGCCGAATTTTGAAGGTCCATTCGATTTGCTGCTTTACTTCATAAAGCGCGACGAATTAAACATTTACGATATTCCGATTGCACGAATTACTGAGGAATTCCTGCGATATGTCCGCATAATGCAGTCGCTCGATTTGGAGCTTGCGGCTGAATTCATCACAATGGCTTCGACACTGCTCTTTATTAAAACTCAAATGCTTTTGCCGCAGGAGGAAAACGAAGACGGAACTCCAACCGAAGACCCGCGTAACGAGTTAGTCCAAAAGCTGCTTGAATATAAGCAGTTTAAGGAAGCTGCGCACGAATTCGATTTAATGGCTGCAGAGCAGAAATATATTTATTATCGCAAGCTGTTCGACGAAGACATGAAAATCGCCGAATTGGCAGTTGAAAAGGAATATAAAAACTCCAACATATACGAGCTGATTAAAGCCTTCAAGAAAATGGTTCAAAACAAGGTTGACTCAGAATTCAAGCACGTAATCAATTTCGAGCCTGTTTCTATCGAAGAAAAACGTAGTCTCATTTTAAAAGAGTTGAAAATTCACAAGAGGATTTCGCTTTTCGGGCTAATACGTACTTTTAATAGAATTGAAACGATTGTAACATTTCTTGCATTGCTCGAATTAATCAAAGTTGGCGAGATTTCTGTAATGCAAGAACAAGTATTTTCAGATGTTATTATTTTTGCTAAACCACAATTATCATTAAATTGAAATAGATGGAAATAAAAAGCGCTCATTTTTTGAAATTATCGCGTCCGGAACAGCGCCGGGCGCTCGAAACCTTGTTGTTTGCCGCAACAGAACCTGTTAGCATCAAAATGCTTTTCGAAATATTAATTTACAACGAATCGACGCCGATTCCGCTCGATTCTGCTATTGAAAATTCCGAAAACGGCAATGGCTCATCGCCTACAGAAGACGAGTCCGTTAAAGCTACATCAGAACCCAATGAAAACCCATTTTCAGGTGAATTCTTTTTTGAAAAGCTAATAGAAGAAATAAACGATGAACTTGCACAAACAGGTAGACCTTATTCCATAATCCGAGTGGCGGGAGGTTTTCAGTTCGCCACGCGCTCGGAATATGGACAACTGCTTGCCCTTCTATACAAAGCTGCAAACAAAAGGAGATTATCGCAAGCATCGCTTGAAACTTTGGCTGTGATTGCGTATCGTCAACCTGTAACAAAGCCGGAAATTGAGCAAATTCGAGGAATCAGCAGCGGGGAAATAGTCAATTCTCTGCTCGATAAAGGACTTGTGGAAATAGCTGGACGCAAGGATTCGCTTGGCAAACCGCTGCTTTATAAAACTACAACAGAGTTTTTGCGGGTGTTCGGACTCAACTCGCTCGATGAACTGCCGCGATTGCGTGAACTTGAAGATATTTCGCATAATGGAGAACAAGCTCCTTTAATCGAAATTGATGTCAAAGAAACAATACAGAGCGGCATGGACTTTTCGGGAAGTCAACTATTAAATCTTGATTCAGTTGATGGTGTCGAAGAAAACATTACCACTACAGATAACGATGTTGTAAGTTAATGTGGGTATTGACGCTTATCAAGTAAAAAACACAGCGAATAAAAAAGAAATATGCGCAAAATTTTAATTATTTCATTTTCTTAATTTATCTTAATTTTCTATTTTATTTATTTATCTTATTTTCTATATTATAGTAAATAATTACTTTGAAAATACGCATCGAAATACCTGCTTGGATTAAAAACGCTTATAAAACCGTCGATTCACTCTTCGACAGGATTGCCGAGCATCACACATTCCTAATTGCCTCCGGGCTTGCGTTTAATATCCTGCTTTATTTGATACCGATGTTTTTGTTGGCGATATTCGTCATCGGCAGCTATTATGATTCTGCAGCAGCTGTCGAGGCGTTGTCGAAATTATTCGAAAATATTTTGCCTCCGGGATTTCAGTCCGGTAGAATCATTGATGGAATCTTCCAAGAAGTCGAATTCATCCTCGATAAGAAAAACATTGCCGGAATAATTGGTTTTGTTTCAACTCTTTGGCTGGCATCTGCCTTGCTTAGCTCTTTGCGAGCGGGTTTGAACCTTGTGTTTGGAATTGAAAGCAAGCGAATTTTCATCATATACCGATTGAAAGACTTGCTGCTGGCGCTGATTTTAATGATTTTCATCCTGATAATCTCTTTCCTTTACCCGGCAATTTCATATTTAAAACTAATGCTGAACGATACTCTTCCTGAGTTTTTCGACGACTTTTTCTTCGATTTAGCTGATATTTTCGGCTCTTTGATACTGTCGTTTCTTTTTTTTGTATTTATCTACAAGTTTATTCCGGGACATTCGCCAGAAAAATCAAAAGTATTGCTCAGCTCGCTGATTTGTTCTTTTCTCGTGGAAGTATCCCGCAACGCTTTCGCTTGGTATAGCGCATATATAGCCAATTACAGCAAGTTCTACGGCGGCTATGCCATAATTGTTACTCTTGCCCTGTGGATTTTTTATCTGTCGTTTATTATTCTGTTTTCTGCCGAAATAGGAGTATTTGTTTTGAATAGAATCGGCAAGAAAAGCAAAACTGCGGCATAATGAAATACTCTTTTTGCTCAGCGTCGTTCAATTCGGGTACTCTGAAATCTTGTAAACCGCTATGGTTGTGGATTCTCTTTTACACGAAAATCACAAAAATGTTAATTGATAAATGGTATCTAATGTAATAAGCGGGAAGGTCTCTTTCCTTATAGTCGCAAAATTGTTAATTGATAAATGGTATCTAATGTATGTAATCCCCAAAAACTCAATAGATAAATCGCATTATTTCTAGTTGTTTGCTAATTGATGACTTATCAAGAAATTTCTTTTTCCCCCTTTG
>CAYLSY010000137.1:0-7074 GCA_964386275.1 uncultured Hyphomicrobiales bacterium | reverse complement strand
CTTACCGGTGCGTCCTGTGCCGGCTTGGATTTCGTCGGCGATGACGAGGAAGTTGAATTTATTGCGCAATTCGAAGATTTTAGCTACAAACTCTTGAGTAGCAGATGTTATTCCTCCTTCACCCTGTAGGAATTCGAGTATGACTGCTGTGGTTTTCTCGTTAATCCTTGCTTCAAGCGCTTTTGGATCGTTGTAGGGCAGTATGTACATATTATCAAGATATGGACCCATCTTGTCTTTGTAAAGCGGCTTATCCATGAGCGAGAGCGCGCCGTAGGTGCGTCCGTGGAAACCGCCGCTGAAGGCGATAATATCTGTCTTGCCAAGCGGCGAACCCCAGCGGCGAACGAGTTTGATTGCCCCTTCAACTGCTTCGGTGCCGGAGTTCGAGAAAAACACGCGGTCGAAGCAGGACATTGAGCATAGCTTTTCGGCTAACTGCACCTGCACGTCCTGATAAAAGTAGTTCGACAGGTGCATGTAGCGGTGAATCTGCCGTTCGACCGCTTCGATTATTCGCGGATGGCTGTGGCCCAACGCATTGACAGCAATGCCGCCCAAAAAATCAAGGTATTTTCTACCGTTTTCGTCCCAAACTCGGCAGCCCTCTGCACGCTCAGCTACGACCGGCAGCCGCTTATAAGTTTGGAATATTGTTCGCTTTTCCGTTTCGATTGTGTTCATAAAATTAATAGAACTATTTATAGAATTAGTATTTTATAGAATTAGTATTTGAATTTAAAAGTAAAGAATTCAAACAAATATTTTATAAGAATTGTATGCATGTTCAAAATCATCAAAGCAAATGAAGTCCGGCACAAAGCGGCGCCGGACTTCAAAATTAAGCAAATTTCAGTAATTATAGCTTTACGAAACGCGCTTCATCAGCTCTTCCATAATCTTTTGAGCTGCCACCGGTATGACAGTTCCCGGACCGAAAATGGCGTCTGCGCCGTGTTCGTAAAGGAACTCGTAATCTTGTGCAGGAATCACACCACCGGCGACAATCATAATATCCTCGCGTCCGAGCTTTTTGAGTTCTTCGACCAATTGCGGAATCAGTGTCTTATGTCCGGCTGCGAGCGAGCTAACGCCGATGATATGAACATCGTTTTCGACGGCTTGGCGAGCGGTTTCGTCCGGTGTTTGGAAAAGCGGTCCGATATCGACATCGAAGCCCATGTCGGCAAATGCCGTTGCAATGACTTTTGCGCCGCGGTCATGGCCATCTTGTCCCATTTTTGCGACGAGAATGCGTGGACGGCGACCTTCGATTGATTCGAATTCATCCGTCATCTTGCGAATGTTTTCGATTTCGTCCTTTTCGCTGAATTCGGAACTGTAAACCCCTGAAATTGAACGTATCACTGCCTTGTGCCTTCCGGTTACTTTTTCAATAGCATAGCTGATTTCTCCGAGAGAAGCCCTGAGCCGAGCCGCGTTGACCGAAAGCTCGAGCAGGTTGCCTTCGCCGGTTTCAGTCGCCTTGGTTATGGCTTCGAGAGCCGCTTGAACGTCGCTTTCGTTGCGGTTTTGCCTAAGTTGCTCAAGTCGTTTGATTTGCTGCTCTCGAACCAGAGTGTTGTCGACTTCGAGAATGTCGATTGGGTCTTCGTGTTCGAGTTTATATTTGTTTACTCCGACAATTGTTTCGCGTCCGGAATCGATTCGCGCTTGGCGGCGAGCCGCGGCTTCTTCGATGCGCATTTTAGGCACGCCCGTCTCGATTGCCTTAGCCATTCCGCCAAGCGATTCGATTTCCTCGATATGTTCCCAAGCCTTGTGCATCAGCTCATTGGTCAGCGTTTCGAGGTAGTAAGAGCCTGCCAACGGGTCAACCACCTTGCAAATACCTGTTTCTTCTTGGAGCAGGATTTGAGTATTTCGAGCAATACGCGCCGAAAAATCCGTCGGAAGCGCAATCGCTTCGTCGAGCGAATTTGTATGCAGCGATTGTGTATGCCCCAAAGCTGCCGCCAGAGCCTCGATGCAAGTACGAGTGATGTTGTTGAACGGGTCTTGCTCAGTCAAACTCCAGCCGGATGTTTGCGAATGCGTACGCAAAGCCATCGATTTCGGGTTCTTTGGATTAAATTGCTTGATGAGCTTAGCCCAAAGCATACGCGCAGCGCGCATTTTCGCTATTTCCATGAAGAAATTCTTGCCTATTGCCCAAAAGAACGATATACGCGGCGCAAACGCATCCACGTCTAGTCCTGCTTTAATGCCCGCGCGGACGTATTCCAAACCGTCCGCAAGAGTATATCCCATCTCTATATCGGCTGTAGCTCCGGCTTCCTGCATATGATAGCCTGAAACGGATATGCAATTGAATTTCGGCATATTTTTCGATGTAAAAGCAAATATATCGGCAATGATGCGCATCGAAATTGCAGGAGGATAAATATAAGTATTCCTCACCATATATTCCTTGAGAATATCGTTTTGGATAGTGCCAGCAAGCTTTTCGGGGCTGACGCCTTGCTCTTCGGCAGCTATGATATAAAATGCCATAACGGGCAGAACAGCGCCGTTCATCGTCATCGATACCGACATCTTATCGAGCGGAATGCCGTCGAATAGGATTTTCATGTCGAGTATGGAATCGATTGCCACACCCGCTTTGCCGACATCGCCGACAACACGCGGATGGTCGCTGTCGTAGCCGCGATGTGTAGCCAAGTCGAATGCAACGGATAAGCCCATCTGCCCTGCAGCGAGATTGCGGCGATAAAAGGCGTTGCTTTCCTCTGCTGTTGAAAAACCGGCGTACTGGCGGATTGTCCAAGGCTGGCTGGCATACATTGCCGGATATGGACCACGTAAAAACGGAGGTAATCCGGCAATAAAATCAAGATGTTCGAGATTTTTTAAATCTTCAGCCGTGTATAGCGGAGCAATGTCGATATGCTCCATCGATTTTTCGAGCAAAGATTCGATTGTTTTGCCTTCTTTCGAAAGTAGAGCGGCATTCCAATCTCTTTTCGAAGAATTGCCCGCGCCGCTTAGGAAATCTATTTTTGTAAAATCAGGTATGATACTCATTTTAAACCTCCTACAACTTCGTTCTGCATTTTCAAAAGCGTATCGTAAATAACGGACTTAATGTGAATGAAATCATCCACTCCGGCAGCCTTGAACTGCTCAATATAATCCGTCGGATAGCCAGCAACAATCAGTTTTAATTCAGGTTTTGCTTTTTTCACCAATTGAGTAATCGCAGGGACGATTTCAGGATAAAGGTCGTCGCTCGAGCAAATCACCGCAATCGGCGCATTCGCAGCAATTATAGCTTCCGCTGCCGCTTCAGCGGTTGAATAACCGGTGCCAGCAACAGTTTGAAAACCGCCTGTGCGAAAGAAATCGTTCGAAAAATCAACCCGCGCTTTATATTGCCCGACGCTTCCGACATTTGCAAGAAATACTTGGGGATAGCTGCCAGTCTCGTTTTTGAAGCGCTCGGCATTATCACGTAGCTGCTCGAAAAGCTCTGCAATGCGATAAGGCTTTAACGTGTTAATATATTGATTTTTTGAAAACTTCACTTCCAAAGCCGAAGCAATTTCCTCAAGCGAAGCGCCTGCCAGCGCCGCTTCAACAGCTAATCCAAAGGTTTCGTTTCCTTCTTTTTTTTCTTTAAGGTTGTTCAAAGCCGTAATTATACGGTTTTCGTCGCATTGCTGCTTAAAAGCGTTGAATGCTTCCAATCTGTTTTTGTTCAATTCTTCTTCATTGATTTCTACGATTTCGGAAAGATTTTCGCCTAAATTCGGATATTTGTTAATGCCGACAAGTATATCGCGTCTGCTCGAAATATTTGCTCGACGCTCTGCAGCAGTCCGCTCAATTTCGTTTTGAATTACATTTTTCTTGAATGCCTCGAAATACCCGCCTTCGGCTTCTAGCTTTTGGAATAGGACGTAGGCATTGCGAGCGATTTCTTCGGTCAAAGTCTCGATATACCACGAACCGCCGGCGGGGTCAATCACTTCGAGCAAGTTGCATTCTTCTTTAAGCACATTTTGGATATTGCGCGAAACTCGGCGAGAAAACTCGTTCGGCGCGCCGAATAGCTCGTCGTGGCAACGCAAGTGAATCGATTCGGCGCCGCCGATTATTGCAGAAGCGCATTCTAGCGCATTGCGTAAAATGTTGTTGTATCGGTCATATTTAGTTTTATTAATCTGAGATGCAAAAGCGTGAATGTTCGAATGCGAAACGTTTTCAGCGCAGCCGAAAGCATTCATAATCTGCGCCCAGAGCAGTCTCATAGCCCGAATCTTTGCAATTGAAACAAAGAAATTCGAATCGGTTGATATTCTGATAGACGTCAAGCGGTTAAGCTGAGCGATGTCGAATCCTTCATTAATCAACGAATTGAATGTCGCTACCGCTTTCGACAACACAAAAGCCAGCTCCTGAACAGCAGCGGCTCCGGCTGATGAGTAAACGCACCCGTCGAACGAAAGCAACCTTGCCTGTGGCATCAGTTCGGCTTTTTTCAGCATTTTTTTCAAATCGATAAAGTAATCATCGGCATTTTCGCTAAACAAATTGTATTTTTCCAATCTGCTGAACGGGTCGTAAAGAATGCCGCCGCGAAAATGATGTGGATTATACTTTAAATTGAGTAAATATGAATACAACAGAGCAGAATAGGCAAGCGGGTTATCGTCGATGAGCATGTAAACAACATTCTTTTCGAGGTCAATACCTTTGAAAAGATTTGCAATTGCCATTCTTGAAAAATATGGATTAGTCAACCGGCTGCAATTCTGCTTTTCCGAGCGCAAATCAATCGTAACGGCAAAATCAGAGCGCTTCGAATCATCGGAAATAGCATTCGAAGTTGCTTCAATGTCCGAATTCGTGTAATCGACACATATTTCATATGGTTTGGTTTTGTTCCCACCGATGTTATTCGAACGGATAAACGGGAAAAAACCCGGCATAACATTTGTAAAATGCAGCTTTTCGGAGTCTTTCTCGAAATAAATCGGCTCGATTGTAATATTATCATATGTCTTGGTTTTAAGTTTTGCTACTGGTTTCCCCTTTAGCGACAGTTCTGCCTCGCGAAGCCAAGCCGCCGAGTCTTGCTTTTCGAATTCCGAAAGTAATGGCTTGTGAGCGGCAATTTCATCATTTACTTGTGTTTCCTTAATCACTTCGACAGTCCTACATAATTAAACAAATAAGGCACGTCTTGCCTTTTGTCGGTTTCGACGCGCCCGAAGATTCTTCATTAATTTGATTTATACTCTATATATTGTTACAAGTTATAAGTAATGAGTTATAAGTTAATAAGTTAAAGACTCAAAATTGTCCATTAATATTGCTATTCGTTCTTTACTTTATATTCAATTTGTATTCTTGAGCTAATTTTGAAGGATGGATGCTGAAACAAGTCCAGCATGACAAACCTATTAACACCTTTATTTCATAGCATTCAATTTATAATTAATAATTTATAATTCATAATTTTACACGTAAATCACCGCATCGCCGTATGCATGAAAGCGATAATCATTCTTCATTGCGCGTTTATAAGCCTTGAAGAGCGACTCTTTCCCGGCAAAGGCGGCTGATAGCAGCAACGAGCATGTTGCCGGAGGATGAAAATTAGTCAGGAGCTTATCGACTATTTTGAAATCATATGGCGGATAAATGAATTTATCCGTCCAACCCTTGTTTGGCTTAACCGAGCCAGAAGTAAGAACCGATGCTTCGATGGCACGTGCTACGCTCGAGCCGACGGCAATGACAGATTTTTTATTCCTAAGCGTTTTATTGATTGTTTCCGCCGATTCGCGCGAAATATTGAAATACTCCGAATACATGCGGTGCTTAGTTAAATCCTCGACCTCGATTTTTTCGAAAATACCTTGTCCGATATGCAGCACGATATATGCAATTTTAACTCCTTTTTTCTCAAGTTCTTTTAATAACTTTGGTGTGAAATGCAAACCTGCGGTCGGCGGAGAAATCGAAGCTAAATTTGCGTTGTCGGCAAAAACGCATTGATATGATTGTTTGTCGGCTTCTATTGGTTCACGTTTAATATAATCCGGAAGCGGCATTTCGCCGATTCGCTCAATAACCGAAAAAATATTTTCTTCATAGCTAAAACGCACAGTTCTGCCTCGAGAAGTTGTATTGTCGATAACTTCACAGTAAAACTTGTTATTGTCGAAGTAAATCTTATTGCCGATTCTAACTTTCCGGGCAGGCTCGACAAGTACGTCCCAAATTCTTTCTTCTGCCTTCAACTCCCGAAGGAGCATGACTTCTATTTTTGCGTTGGTTTTTTCCTTTTTGCCGTAAAGACGAGCAGGAAATACTTTGGTATTGTTCAACACCAAGCAATCTCCCTTGTGCAGAATATCAAGCAAATCTGTGAATACCTTGTCTTCTATTTCGCCGGTTTGCCTGTTGACGACCATTAATTTAGCCGAATCTCGAGGCTCAGCGGGAAATTTTGCGATAGAGTTTTTTGTCAAATTATACTTGAATTCCGATAATTTCATTATATGTATCCTTTTTAATGCATAAAGCAATCAAATTTCGTTTTTTAATGTTTATATAAAAGCCGTAACTTTCACATAAATTTTTGTAAAAGAACAAAATACAAAAATACGGAATTTTTAGTGGTCAATTCAAGTTTTTTCAGTGATTTTTAAAGATTAATTATTTCGAATTATTCTTCAGTTGCTGCAGGCTTGTTTTCCGATTCGAGCATTTTTTCAAGATTCATTATTATCAGCAGCTTGCTTTCGAGTTTGGCAATGGAGGATATAAAAGATGCTTCAATTCCGGAAAATGCGGATGGCGGCGGCTCAATGGCGCTGCTTGGAATATGCATGACTTCGTTAACCCGGTCGACAATAAAACTTACAACCTTGTTTTTCATAGCCACAACAACAATTCGCGTTTCCTTGTCGTATGAAATTTCGTCAAGACCGAGTTTTGCTCTAAGACTTATAACCGGCAGGACCTTGCCACGCAGGTTAATTACTCCTTTAACGCATTGTGGAGCATTCGGCACGCGAGTATATTCGCTCATTTTAATAATTT
>CAYLSY010000136.1:0-7082 GCA_964386275.1 uncultured Hyphomicrobiales bacterium | reverse complement strand
AAAAAATATTTTCATATGAAAAAAATAATTCTTAAAAAGCAGTCTATCGAAGCGAACAGAAACTTTATAGAGTATCGAATAAATTATGAAGGCGAACTAAATCCCGCTCAGTATGAAGCCGTGATGCACAACGAAGGACCGGCATTGGTCATAGCCGGAGCAGGCACAGGCAAAACCCGCACTTTAGTTTATCGAGTCGCCCGACTGGTCGAAGATAATGTCAATCCAGATACCATTCTTTTGCTGACGTTTACTCGGAAATCTTCTGCCGAGATGCTTCGTCGAGCTTCGAACATTTTGGACGGGCGCTGCGAAAAGGTTTCCGGCGGCACTTTTCATTCCTTTGGATTACAAACATTGAGAAAATATGCCGACAGGCTCGGATATCCGCAAACGTTCACGGTTATCGATCAAGCCGACATCGAAGATATCATCAATCTTATTCGTTCACAAAAAAAATATGGAAATAATAAAAAGCGGTTTCCCAAAAAAGAAACTCTTGCACGTATTTTCAACCTGAGCGTCAATCGCTGTCAGAGTATCGAAGATGTAGTTCTAATGGACTTACCTCATTTTTTTGAAGACATAATCGAAATTACAGAATTGTTCGAAGAATACAAGCAGTATAAAAAGAAATCCGGTATAATGGATTATGACGATTTACTGGTCAATACTTTGGAGTTATTAGTAGGATGCGAAGATGTAAGGAAACGGCTTTCGGATTATTACAAATACATTTTGGTTGACGAGTATCAGGACACAAACAAATTACAACATGACATTATATTTCAATTAAGTCATCCCCAAAACAACATTTTTGCCGTCGGAGACGACGCTCAGAGCATTTATTCTTTTCGAGGAGCTGAATTCCAAAATATAATGAAATTTCCTGAACTTTATCCCGGCTGCAAAATTTATAAAATTGAGGAAAACTATCGAAGCAGCCAGCAAATCCTTAACCTGACTAATTTCATCATATCCAACGCATCTGTGAAATACGAAAAAGAGCTGTTTTCGCGGCGCCCGCCAAACGAAATCCCCAAAATTATTTCAGCCAAAGATGAGCGCCAGCAGTCGCTTTTCGTTACTCAACAAATCCTTGAACTTCGAGAAGAAGGTTTTGAGATGGAAGATATTGCAGTTCTATTCCGTTCGAGCTTTCTTTCGTTCGACCTCGAAATAGAGCTGAACAAAGCAAATATTGCTTATAAAAAATTCGGTGGAATGAAATTTGTCGAAACGGCTCACATTAAGGATTTGCTGGCATATTTCAAAGTGCTTTACAATCCGCAGGATACCGTGAGTTGGATGAGAGTCCTTTGCCTCTTGGACGGTATCGGAGTTAGAACTGCATCGAAAATTATTGAAGCAATCTCTCAGCCACAATCAAGCGCGGCAAGCGACTCCAAATCACGTGTTAGCTTCAAAGGCAAATCCGCTGTCAATGGATTAATGGATTTAATCCATACAATCGAAAATAAAAATTTTTCAATTTCCGATAAAGCGCAAAATGTCGTCGAATACTATAAACCGCTTCTAAAAGAAAAATATGAAGACTGGCAAAAACGTACCAAAGATATCGATATTTTCCTTCAGATTTCTGAGCGATACAAGGATTTGGGCGAATTCTTGAGTGATATGGCAATTGAGCCGCCGGTCGAATCGCTCGTTGAACTCGATGAGGAATCCAAAGAAGACGAGTTTATCACATTATCCACAGTACATTCCGCAAAAGGCTTGGAATGGAGGGCTGTATTCATTATTTGGGCATTGGACGGAAGATTTCCCTCCTCGAAAGCCGCAGGAATTTACGAATCGCTCGAAGAAGAGCGGCGACTCTTTTATGTTGCCGCAACCAGAGCCAAAGAGCGTCTTTATATTTGCTATCCTACGAACATTTTCGATAAATACGAAGGAATTGTTCTATCAAAGCCTTCACGCTTCATTGACGGCATTGACGGCGAGCTCGCCGATTTTTATATGCTCGAAGAAGAAACGGACAATTAGGTGGCGATTGTCGCTTTTCAAGGGTAAACAATGTGAATTTATCACAGAATAAGCATTAGAAATAGTAAAATATTCTAAAAATGGCTGCCAATCAAGAAAATTCCCCTACCCCCTTTTTCGAAAGTGGAAAAAAAATTTCTTGATAAGTCATATATAATCAAACAATTAGAAACAACGCGATTTGTCTATTGAGTTTTTTGGGTTTACAGAAAGTTGTTCAATAAAACATTATTTTCTTGCTATATGTTTGTCGACACAAATGCAATAATAAATTGTGGATTTGGGTTTATCCAATATCAACTTTTCTCGCTTTAAATTCTGGAAAGTGGTATTCGATTCTGCCGTCGTCAGAGATTTCGACAACGCAGAATCCCTTGGTTGTATAAGTTTCGAGCATATTTGAAGCTTTGTCGAGCGGAATACCCGCATCGAGCGATAGTATAGCTGGAGTCAATATTCCATTGTTTCGCTTGGCTGAAATCAACATATTCCGCTCTTTATCGCCGGAAGATTGAAGCGATTGCACCGTTCGGTCGGCGTTGTCGCCGCTATCCAATAGGTGTGCCGCGTGCAGAATAATGTCAATCAGCCACCAAACCCCCAATCCTCCAAATGTGATAAGCTTTAAAATACCGAGTCCGGGTTGTCCGAGATAAAAACGGTCAACGCCGAACATTCCAAATAATATCGCAAGTATTAGCGCTGTTGTGTTACTTCTGTATCTCATTGCATACTTTATTATTAATTTTTATTATTAATGAGTGTTTCTTTGTAAAGATTCGAAATATTGCCTGATGAGCGCTTCATAGTCCTTAGTATAACCTTGTTGAATCGAACGAATCATCTCTTGGAAGGCGCGGGTGCGTCCTTCTTGAGTTGATAAATCGAAATCCGCCGGACTGCGTGAATTGATATTGTCGGCGCTGCGTCCTTCGCGTTTTTTCTCGAAATCCCGGTCATGAATTGATTTTGAAGCATCAAGCAATCGTTGTAATATACGTTCTTGTCGTTTCATGGTTTCAGAAGTAATTTTTCCGGACTGCAAATCCTTGACAGTTTCCTGCATTTCCTGAGCAATTTTTTCAAGATTGCCAAGTCCCCGCTTTTCAGATTGACCGAACTGTTTCTGCTCTTTGGAAAGCTCTTCGAGGGATTTTTGAGCGCTGCCTTGCTCTCCGGCAATACGCCCAAGCTGAGCCTGCTGTTCGGGCGACATTTGACCGCCGGAACCCATTTGCTGCATAGCCTGATTAATCGCCATTTGTTGAGCTGCAAGCTGCTGCATTCTTTCGCCTAAGCTGGCAGCGGATTGCCCTTGACCGCTTTGCCCCTGTCCGAAAGGATTGGGATTCGAGCATGAACCGCTCGATTGGGACATTGCCGAAAGCGAAGCTTGCATTTCCATAGCGCCCTTGTTCATTTCGCTCATTGCACTGTTTTGAGATTTTGCAGCGCTTTGCGTTTGCCTGTCGGAAAGCTGTTTCATGGCATCTTGCATCGATTGCATGGCATCGCCAAGACTTTTTGCCATATCCGGCGTAACCGAGAAAGACTTTTGAGAAAGTTCCATCATCGAATTTGCGACATTTTGGAGCGATTCAAGTATTTCAGCCTGTTCAGCAGCAATATCGGGCAATTGCGTTGAATTATAATCAGATGTTTGAGTTTGAGATTTCAAGTCTTCCTGCTTTTTTGAAAGCTCGAGCATGTCGTTAATTGCTTTTTGCATCTTTCGCATGGCTTCGCGCTTGCCATCCTTTTCCATTGCCTCTTTCATTGATTTCATCTTTTGGGCAAATTTCTTCATTCTATTAGATGAATTCTTGCAGGAATTGCCCGCTTTTTTAGTATCGCCTTTCTGCATATTATTTTGGGCGTCGTTCATCTCATTCATGGCGTCTTGTGGCGATAGCTCTTGCTCGGCGGCTTGAAGTTCGTCAAGCGGCATGTCTTTGCCAATTTCCTTCATCAATTTTTCGAGTTCATTAATATCCTTCAAGATGTTCTGCAGTTCATCTTTTGCGGCTTGTTGCTTTGCAGCCAGCTCGTCAATTTTCTTTTTGTCGTTCGGATTTGCGCTTTCGAGCTGCTTTTGAATTTCGTCTTGCTGTTTAGCAAGCTCTTCGGCACGCTTGGCAAGTGCGTCGACTTTCTGCTCTGCCTGCATGCGTTTCAACAATTTCATTGTACGGTCAATGCTTTTGCGGAACTGCTCTTCGTTGAACTCGAATTGGTTCATCAGCTTTTGCATTTGCTCCGGTGTCATTTGGTCCATTGCCTGTTGCATGCGTTGCTGCAAAGCGCGCAATTCATCTGAATTAACTTCACGCAATAGTTGCTGCAATTCGAGGTATTTCATCATTGTTTCGGGTGAAATGGCATTGTTTTGCTGTAAGTTCTGCGCAATATCATTCAAGCTTTGCTGAACATCCGCAACTTTCTTCTGCAGTTCGGCTTGTTTTTTGAGCAAATCCTCCGCTTTTTTCTTATCCTTCCAATCTGTATCTTTACTTTGTTGCTTTTTCATTAGTTCACGGTTCAGCTCTTGAGCATCTCGTTTTATTTCCTGAGTTTTTTGCAATATATTTTCAAGCTCTTTTTGTGCTTTCTCCTGCAAATTATCAGCATTTTCCAAGACTTCATCGAGCGAAGGCAATCGAACTCCCAAGGTGCGAGTCTTCGATGATTTCGGGCCTGAAACGCGGTCGTTATCAAATATTTCAAGGAAAAACTCATATTTGTCTTCTGGCGATATGCCTAATTTCTCAATATCCCAGATATATTCTACTTCTTGAGAAACATCGCTTATATTAATTGGAATAGCGAGCGATTCGAACTTTTCCTGAGGCGGCAAATACTTCGATTCGGCAAGCCGGTAATTGAGACGCAAAGCGGTAAAGCCGTAATCATCAGATAAAGCCGCACGAATACGTAGTTTGGCGTCCTCGCCGATGTTAACATCGGATACTGGCGTAATCATCGAAATTGACGGGTATTCGTCAGTAGTGGCGATGATGTTGTATTTAATAGCGTCGTTATTTTTTTCGCCGCTTGCATCGGTTAACGTTATCCAATAATTGCATGATGAACGAATATGGAAGACTCCATGTGCTTTTTTACCATCGATATTCATCTCGACTGCTGTTGTATCGGGTTTTAGGCCAACGGAATCGGAATTTTGGCGATTGGTTTCAATCATTATTTGAGCAGAGGCAAGGTCTTTGTTAGCAAGGATTTGGATGTCAACTGCCGAGCCGGTTAGAGCTGAAAAATCTGCCGATTGCTCATTGAAATCCTTGCCGCCGAGTCCGGTATAGCTCGGAAAGATTATACGACCAGCAAGAGAGCGCACCTGCGGACGGTCAATAACTTGAATTTCGCCTTTTTGCGTCGCGACTGTACTTATTAGCCATTGCGCTTCGGCATAAAACGAAATCGATTGCTTGAGCGATGCTATTTTATAATTAAAAACACCTGCTGAATCGGCTTTTATAGTGAAAGCATCGTAGGATTCCTGTTGTGGCTCTTTGATATAAACGATAATTTTATCAGGAGCTTCGCCGGTTGCGCGTACGGTTATCGTTGCCGGTTCGCCGCGTAACTGAATGGCGGATATTGGTTCAATCGAAAGCGAAAAAGGCGCCGGCGGCAGATATGATTTATTGAAATTGATAATTCTGCCGAAGGCTTCGCCGACCGACGGAGCAATTACGCCCATAACAAGTCCTGTTACCAATGCGGTAATTGCAAAAATAGCAAAGAACCTGAACGGACGTCGCTTTTCGATAATTGCATTGAAATCAAGCTTTTCCGTTTTCCTTGATATTTCTCTGAATGCAGCTAAAGCCAATTGTTGAGACGTGCCGGTTGGTTTTTCGACATCACGGACAAGTTGTATTACGTTGCATAAACGGTCGTGTATTTCAGGATATACATTTCCTATACGGATGGCGATTTGCTCATAAGTCGGCTTGCCCTTGATTCCTAAAGCCCGCATAACCGGTCCGGCAAGAAGTAATCCCGCCGAAACAACCAACGTCAACGCCATCGAGGCAAACAATACCCCCCTAAAAACTTCGTTACCATTGGCAATAGTTTCAATCGCCGAAGCGACAAGCGCCACGATTGAAGTAATCGTAATTGCCAGCAACGCAGCTCCAAGCATCATAAGAAGGGTTTCGCGACGGCGAGCTTCGCGAATGCGTCGGATAATACTTTTATATTCTTTTTTATAGTCTGACATATATTAGAGTTTTAAGTTATTATATTATAATAGACTTCCGAAAAAGTATAAAAAAGATGAATTCTCATCCCAAGCAAAGCGAAGAACTCAGTCTGAAAGTGGTATATGGATTCTTCGTTTCACTTAGTTACGTTCAGAAATACAATTTTTCATTACTCTCTTTCAACTGAATTAAATCTTATAAAATCAATTCACTAGTTGGAGAGCGCCCAAACAAAAATATTGACCCCCATTTTAAGAGCTTCTTCGCGTTTTTCCGGCGGATTTTGGTGAACATCCGGGTCCGCCCAACCGTCGGCAAGATTTGTTTCATAAGTATAATATACACATAGTCTTCCATGAGAGAACAAGCCCATGCCCTTTGGCGCTTTTTTATCATGCTCGTGGATTTTCGGCAAACCGTTTGGGAATTTATAAAAAATCGAGTAAATACCATGCGAATAAGGCAATTCAACGAATTCCTGCTCAGGAAAGACCTTCTTCATCTCGTTGTGGACGAATTTGTCAAGCCCATAATCGTCGTCGATATATAGGAAACCGCCGCCGTCAAGGTAAGCCCGCAGTTTTTGGGCTTCGGTCTGAGAAAAATTCAAATCGCCATGACCAGTCAGAAAAATCAACGGATAAAGGAACAAGTTGTCCGAAGCCAAATCAACATACTCATAAACAGGAGCGACGGGAATATTCGTTACTTTAGCTATATAGTTCAAGATGTTGACTTCGGACGAGGGATCGTTGTACCAGTCGCCGCCTCCGGAATACTTGATACGGGCGATTTTTATTGCGCTTTTTGTCTGAATTTGCGCTGATAAATCAATTATATACAACTGAA
>CAYLSY010000135.1:0-7086 GCA_964386275.1 uncultured Hyphomicrobiales bacterium | reverse complement strand
TAGAATATCTATTGAAATATTAGGGTTTAAAGAAATTTGTATATAATTAGAATTTATTCGATTTTCTTAAATATAGAATTTTTTTTGTTGAAATTTGTTTCTGTTCAATCAATTTTCTTAAAAGCTTTAAGCAATTTAACATAGAGTAGAAGCGAAAATTCGCCTAACTCTGAAACAATGACACCGGTGAATAGGATTATCCCACCGATAATTTCATATGGAAGCAGCCTTTCGTTTATGACGATATAAGCTGCGGCTGTTGCAATCAGCGGCTCGAGCGAAAAAATCAATGCCGCTTTTACCGGCGTGCTGTAACGTTGTATTGCAGTATGCACCAATGTTGCCATAAATGACGCAAGGAATCCGTTAAACAGCAATGATACTATTAAATTAATAGTTGGTCTGATAAAAACGCTGTTCGAATCAAAAATTAGAAATGTGATGAGAACTATCGGCAAGGCGCCTGTTAATTGTGTTGCAACGAGTTGCATTGTTTCTTCGGTACGGGTTCTGGAACGGGTGAATACATCCATGTAAGTAATATAAAATGCCCAAAAGAATGTTGAGCCAAGCGTCATAATATCGCCCCAATTCAAGTTATTGAAATCAGGGTTGGTAAAAATCCACAGACCAACAGAAGCTACAGCCACACCGACTTTTTGCCATAAGTAAATTGCTTTTCGCTCGACAAACCAAAAGACAAATGGCGTGAGCAATACACATGTGCCGGTGATAAACGCCGATTTTGATACGGATGTAAATTTTAGTCCATAAGTTTGAAGCACGAAACCGCAGCCGAACATTATGCCGAGTATCAAACCCTGCTTGATTGTATTACGGTCGATTTTTAATAATTTTCGATTGAAAAAGACGAAACTGACAATCAAAGAAATTGAAAAACGAATTATGATATAAAGTGAAGGCGAGCAATCATCGAGGCCTTGTTTTGTAAAAAGAAAAGTGCATCCCCAAATCAGAGTAACAAGCGCAAGAAGCAGTTCGGCTTTCCAAGATTTCAACAATACCTCTCGTTTTTTTTAAATAAATAATGATTCCTAATCGCCAATCAACCTTTTTTCATGGCTTCTTTTTTTGCTTTTTCTTCGCGAGCTTTTTTTTCTTTTTTCTGCTGGTTGAAGTCGATTGACGCTTGAATAGTAACGCCTTCGCGAATAATTCCTCTTGCCCTTAAAGTATCTTCGGCATACAAGTATCTTTGGCGATTGCGCAAAACGCTACGGCTCGTTTTTGGTATCTGGCAATACGGAATCAGCGCTTCTTCGACTTCCATTGGCTTTTCTGGTAAGCTGATAACGGAATCCTTGTTTGTTTTTAAATCCCACCAAGGGCCGCCCCGTTTACGAGAAAAATCGAAAATATCAAGAATAATAACGGGAGTGCCGGACAAAGGAATATACTTCCCCGAAGAATCCTTTTGCTCGCCTTGACCCCAGTAGAACAACCATTTGGCATCCTCCATGAATTGGCGCACGCAGGAATGCGATACCGGTCTGCCGGGCATATCGAATTGATGGAAGGCGTTGCCAGCTTCGCGATGGAAATTCCAAGTGTATGGCAGCTTCCAGTCCTCGTTCAATGACGATATTCGCAGCCTTTCTTTCCAAACCAGCGCATAACGCCCGGGATATGTGGCAGTTCTTTCCTTGCCGGTATTTGCGGCGGCGAACCGGACCAGCTTGCCCCATTGATAGCAAGCATAGCATTGGTATTTATTTGAAATCAGGATGAATTTCGGAATGTCTTTGGCGCCCTCGAAAAAAGGTGGAAATACTGAATAGGCACGGATATCGGTTACAATTTTATCGGGAACGACAATTGTGTCGCCAACTCGAAAATATCTATACTCCTTGCGATTCAAAGTAGTAAGAATTGTTGAAGTGTCGAATTTTGTTTTGCTGTCCTTGGCTTTCGGAAAGCGCGCTAGGATTTGATTCAATTCCTTACTATTTTTTATATAGATTTTTTCATATCGGATTAATGGGAAATCCGGCACAATAATAGTATCTCCAACGCGAACGATACTGTCTTTCGCTTTTAAAGCGGCTGAATCAATTTGCGCTGGCATATCATCAGAAGCCTTGTTCTCGTTGGTGCATGAAGCAAGACACGATAGCAATGCCAAACCGATAATCAATATAAATGTATATTTAACGCTTTTTTGAAATTTCATTTTCAGTTCAATTATTCATAATAATCCAATTTCAAAATTACGAACTTTACGTAATTTGAAAAAGAATAATATAAATATTGAAAATTTAATCCGGTATAACCGCCTCAATTGTAACACTGCGGCTGTAGAAGCGTCCTTCGGGCGAAGAATTATCAAATAAATAAGGCTGCTTCTTGCCCACGCCTTTTAGGTTCAAAGTAACTTCGACAGGAACGCCGTTGTTATCGAACACAATTTTTTTGTTAGAAAAAATTGTTTCTTTGCCGACAGGCGCTTCTTTCAACAGATTTTCTGGAAATTCAATACCGAATAGCTTGGCGGCAGTTTCGACTGCACGGTTTTTTGAAAGAATATCGTTGAGACCATCGGGACCAAACTTGTCGGTGTAGCCTGTGATTGTAATAACAGAGCCGTTCTTCAGCAGTTTTCTAACATTGTTTAATATGTTTTTATTCGTTTCGGTCAAATCATAGCGGTCGAAACTGAAAAGCAGCAGCGCGAATAGATTTAACGAAGAATCGCGTGAATAAATCGACACAGGTATCTTGCCTTCGAACCGGCATTCCTGATTCAGTGTGTTCCTAATAAAAAACTCATATTCGAAATCGCCGTGTTGCGAACAAATTTCAGAAATATTATCCAATAGCGCCACATCGAGCGATTCCGGAGGCAAAGTAGTGCCGGAAAAAGTCTTGAAATTGCGTCCGTTACGGTTAACGTTCAGCTTCCAATAAGCAATTTGAGTATTGGTTTCAACTTGTGGATAGAAGCGGAAAGCGCTTGCAGTAACGGAATAAGATGTATCGTAGAAGAAAATCGGCTTGGAAATATCGTTATCGTTTCTGAATGATGATATTTCAACACGCATGTTTTCTTTCAGCGCCTCTTCGATATTTTCGTCTTCGCGTGGAATGCTCGGATGACGAGGCGCTCCCTTGGTCGAAGGATTAACGAAGACTTTTATGCGAGAGGGCTGGATATTCCAAACCGTTTGCAAGTAATCGGCAACAACTTGCGCCCTTGCCCGCGCCAAAGCCGTATCGCCACGTTCATCGCCGCTGCCGGAGTTTGTTCCTTCGATTAAAATATCCAAATCAGGCGATTCAGCCATTCTCTTGCCGATATAATTCAGGTTGTTATAGTAATTATCGAGAGCGCCAGCAAAAGTTGTCTTTTTTGTCTTGAAAATTTCGTTGTTGCGAGTCTTGATTTTAATGTATTTGGAAGCAATATCACTTTCGGATTCATCGAAGAACACAGTCGAAAGTAATGGAATGATATTGGTCGACATTCGTTTTTCAACCGTAAAGCGAGTTTCGCCGGTCAACTCCAAGCCTAGCTCGTCAAGTTTAATCATCTTTAGATTTGCGCCGAGCCTGTTAGATTCGCGTCTAAATGGTATTAGCTGTTCCGAAGTTGTTTCTTTACCGTCATTATCCCATACATGAAAAACGCATTGGATATTGCCATTAGCTTTTGTGAAATGCCCGCTGTTAGACTTGACTGGCAGTATCAGTGGGGGAATCGAATCGCCTTCGCCGCTGAATTCGGCAATTCTTATATTGTCTTGCACGCAGCTGAGCGACCAACTTTTGATTCCTGCCTCGGAGAAAACAAACGGTCGAATATCGACATAATCCGGATATATTTCAAGAGATTCATACTTGCAAGATTTATTATGCTTGACGACAATAGAATCCATTGGCTGAATTTCAGCGAACAAGTCGAAAAAAGGCTCTTTCGAAAATTTCAACGAGAAACCGGCATTTATCGAATTTATTGTCAAAGTCGAATCTTTGATTGGACTTAAAAGACCAAAGCTTAGGTTAATTTCCGGCGCAATTCGAATCGAGCGAGATTCATTGAGCGGGAACTCAATCGCAGCGCCGATTAAACCGGAAAGACTGAAGCGACTAAGGTCGTTAATATCGGCGCCGTTAAAAACGTTCCTTGTTCTGGAGCCGTTTTCGAATACACCGAAACTTGGGTGTTTGATTTCCTCTTTTTGGTCGAATGTTCCGGCAAAAGTGTATCCGACACGAAAACCGCCCAAGAAATAAAAAGAGCCGATTGGCCTGAATCCGGCGAGAATATCGACAATTCCGGTATGGAAATAAGGTTTAAGCAAGTATTCAATTTCACCTGTAAACGGCACTCCGTCCAAATTGTAAATGAAGCCTTCGTAATTTGAGAATTTATTTGCCGAATATGAATAGCCGAGCCGCAGCATGCCAAAAAACATGTTGTTGAACGGAAATTCGGCGAATAATCCGCCGGAAAACCCGTAGCCGCTGCCGCCGGTATACGATGGAGCGCAACAAGGAATGCCCGGCAGTGAAGTAAAGTCCGGTTTATGCTCCAAATAATCAAACGTAGCAAATAATCCGTATTGAAAGCGTAAATACGGGTTCTTGATGTCGTATAACTGTCCGTAACAAGCTAAGATATTACTGGCTAACGCAATAATAATAAACAAATAAAGCCGAACGGCAATACATTTTTTGTTGATTTTAAGTAAATAATTCTTGGAATAAGGAGTTTTTTGCATGTTTTACTTTATAAAAGACTTATTTAACTACTTGTATTACCTCTGTTTGGCTCCCCATTTTTGAAATCATTCTGCATAAATATGCGCCGCTGGCGAGTCTGGCGGATGACAAGGATACATGATTCAGCCCTTTATCATAATCCCCGTCGGCGGCAACCGCAGCCACACAGCCGAATAAATCAAGAATTTCAATTTTAATATGTTGATTTTCTTTGATATAGAAAAACAATTCAGTCGATTCGGAAAATGGATCCGGCGCATTCGGTAATAATATTACCGGCGGTGCGGATTCTTCGAAGAATAGTCTTGCTCCTCCTTGATAGCATAAGCCGTCGATATTAAATACTGAATTCGTTATCTGAGGCGGCAAATCAATACATCTATCCCAATAGAAAGTATCGATTTCAATCGGGGTTGAAACGCTATTGCCTAATGTAACCATGTATTCGAAGTTGGCAAGCACCGTTTCGCCGGCTTGACGGAATCCCGAAATTTCAATTTTTCGCCAAGTATCGTCGGTTATTCCGAGTGGAGTTGGAGAAATCGGCGCAAGTAATGTTTTATTAAAAGCAATGACAGCGTGAAAGCCATTGTAGTTGCATATGTCATGGTTATTCAAGTCATTGAGTATGAGTTGTGACTGGATTTTCGAGCCGGCTTCTGCATTGTATTGGGGTTTATCGAAAGATAAAATTGTCTGTGGAACGACCACGGTAACATTAATTGTGTCCGATGTGCCTTTGCAGCCGTTAATATCTTCTGTGAGGCAATAATACGGACCTGGGTCTTTAGCTTGAATTACTCTGGTTGAATCGCCGTTCGACCAATTGTAGATAACAAATCCCGTTCCAGCGTCAAGCGCAACGCTGTCGCATTCGCAAATAGTAGTAGGTCCTAAGGCAGTAATATATGCTTTATCGGCTACGGAAAAACCAATGAAAACAGAATCCATTGCCATGCAACCGTGTACATCGGTTGTAGTAATATAATACATTGTTGGTGTTACCGGGATAGCCGAGGGAGTGAGCGATGTCGGGTCGTCAAGTCCGGTTGTGGGATACCAACTGTAAGAATAAGGCGGAGTTCCTGCCGAACATACAGCATTAATTTTAACTGCTCTGCCAGCGCAAACGCTTAGGCTGTCGCCGGCGTCGACCAAAGGCACAGGATTAACATCAATATGAACAGTATCATAACCTATACGGCAGTCGTTTCCAATAACCGCTTTAACATAATAAGTAGTTGATTGATAAGGCGTAACCCATGGGCTTTGTTCGGTCGATACAAACCCCGGAGGGTCGGAAGTCCATTCGAAGTGAGTAGTTTTAATATGGCTAACTGTATCAATAGAGGTTACAAGATGAAGCAAATCCCCGCTGCAGGATACGGTTGTACCTGAATTGATTGAAATAGGAAGACTTGTCGGACAAACAGTGCAATTTTTCGTCCGATAATATGCTCCAATCATCATCCAGGTAATATAGTCTTGAATTCCGGGCATACAAGGAGTGGGTTCTGCATCGATAGTATAATTTAAATTCTGGTTTCCGGCATGAAAATCATAATCGAAAGAATTGTAATTCCAAAATTCTCGTTTCACGCTATAAATCGAATCATTTACATATATATTAATATAGTCGCATGTGTCTTGATAGCCGCCGCTGTAGAAGATTTGAATATCGGAAGCAATGAAAAGAGCTTTTCCATAGTATGGAGTTTCGCAAGGGTTAATCGATGGAAGCGTTTGTTTAACTGTGCCGTATGAGGAAAGAAAACCGTCGTAAATAACCAGATGTCCTTCGAAATCGGCGCTGTAATTCTTATAAATAATGAACAAAGAAACGCCGGTTGCTTCCCAATCTTCGCAATCGACATCGATATAGTAATCGCCATTGGTTGTTATATTCGAAGTAACATCAGCACGGAAAGCTTTGTTTGGAGCATTAAAGTAGCCTGTTTGCTCGCCTTCGCCGATTTGAACGGCATCGAAATCAGTTGTATTGTTTTGAGGATTGCGGACGGTTACTTTAAGCGAGTTTTGAAGCGGGTCTCTGTCGGAAAACACGCAATAGATATATGCTTTTTCAATACCATAGCATGAATCATTCGGCAGCTCGGAAAGATTAATCAACACAGGAGTTGGATTGACTGTTCCGGCGTCAATCTCTCTGCCGGTGATTTTTACGCCTTTGTGTATATAGTCTAACCCACAGCCGCTGTTGTCGTAAGTTTTCTCTTCGATGGCATTGGGCCAATATTCAGCTGAGATTAAATTATTATAAACAGTAAAAAAAATAAATAATAATAATAATGTATTAAAATTAAGTATAATTTTTTTCATTTTATA
>CAYLSY010000134.1:0-7119 GCA_964386275.1 uncultured Hyphomicrobiales bacterium | reverse complement strand
TAATCTGGAAACCACCCCCCCACAAACTCAAACTTTCCCCCATCGAAAAGCCCTTTGTCGCTCAGCTTCAGGCTCGGAATCACGAGCAGCGCCATAAACGATAACGTCATAAACGGCGCATCGAGTGTCGAACCAAGCTGCTTAACGCGTTTATCAAGCGCGGAGTACATTCGACCGGTTTCGTAGCCGTCGCCGCCAGCCATGAGTCCGAAGTAAGGCAGAGGCAATATTTCGATATTTTCGTTTTCAGCGACAGCCATGCCGCCTTTACTATCGATTACGGCATTGACGGCTGCGCAGAGGTCATCATCATTCGTGCCTATTGCAATAATATTATGAGAGTCATGTGCAACGCTCGAAGCGAATGCCCCGCTTTTCAGCCCAATGCCCTTGATGAAAGCCACAGCCGGAGCACAATCCGCATATCGATTGACGACGGTAAGTTTTAGTATGTCGTTTTCAACATCTGCAACTGCGGCATTGCCCTCAATCTTAGCATCGCAAACGATTGAGCCGGTTATCAATTCACCGTTGTAAGCCTCGATAACCCTTATTCGTTTGCCTTTTGCCTCAATTCGGAAGTCCGAAGGCTGTTTTTTTGTTGCGCGAAAGACATTCAGCGGCTCAGAAATATGCTTTTCCTGAAGCGGTGCGCCGTTTTCGGCGACCAATTCACCATTAACATATGTTTGAATCACATTGAAATCCTTAAGGTCGCTTACGACTATGAAATCCGCTGCATCGCCCTGCCGCAGCAAGCCGACATCGAGCCGGTAATGCTCTACCGGATTGAGCGTTGCGCAGCGCAACACGTCAAATAGGTCGTGTCCGAGCGCAATTGCCTTTTTTACCGTCAAATTAATATGTCCCAGAGCCAAATCGTCAGGATGCTTATCGTCCGAGCAAAACATGCACATTGTCGGATTCGATGAAATTAAGGAATGAAGTGCATAGAAATTCTTTGCTGCCGAGCCTTCGCGAATCAGTATTTTCATGCCAAGTTTAATTTTTTCGAGCGCTTCTTCAAGTGTGAAAGCCTCGTGGTCAGTAGTGATGCCGGCCGAGAAATACTTTTCCAAGTCTTTGCCTTGCAATCCGGGCGCATGACCGTCGATAGGGACGCCGAACGAGCGCGCAATTTCGAGCTTTTCCATAACATCCTGCGCATCGAAAATCACGCCCGGAAAATTCATCATCTCGCTTAAATACTTCAGACGGAATTTTTCGAATAAGAAACGAATATCCTCTGGACTAAGGCTGGCGCCGGAAGATTCGAACGTCGTAGCCGGAACGCAAGACGGAGCGCCGAAATAGATTTTTATCAGCGAATGCCGTGAGTCTTCGAGCATGAAACGAACTCCATCGATTCCGGCGACATTTGCTACCTCATGCGGGTCCGAGACAGTTGCAACCGTGCCGAAAGTCGCCGCTATTCTGCCGAATTCTGACGGCGTCAGCATCGAGCTTTCGATATGAATATGCGAATCAATAAAACCCGGCATAATGAAATTGTCGTATGACGGCTCATCTTCCTCTATAATCGATTGAATCTTACCGTCCTCGACGAAAATCGATGCCGGAAAAATACGGCGTTCGAAAATATCAACGTAATTGCCTGAAATGTTGAAGTTTGACATTGCTTCGACCTTGTTATTGAATACTTATCTAACAAAATGCAGGCTCACTTTTGATTACCGGTTTTCCGTAAATCGTTTTATACTCGTTCAACCTCCAAACATAGCCTACGAGCAAAGAAGAAATCATCTGCTTGGGCGTAATTAAATCGACTTTTCGATTGACTAATGTGGAAATCCGATTTGCAAGTTCAAGCATGTAATCCGAAGTTATTGTTCTATTAAAATCGACGATTAAATCCAAGTCGCTTTTGTCGTTATGATTGCCGGTATAGAAACTACCATAAACAGCAAGAAAATCAATGTCGTTTTCTTCGGCAAACCGCTTTAGCAAATTATAATCCGACATGTTGCTCGATTTCATCTCTTAATTCCTTGATGTTTTTATGTGATATTTCCCAAAGTAAGTCCAAGTCGATTGAACCGTAACCGTGAATAATTCGATTTCTTAAAGATTTTATTTGAATCTTGTCTTTAAGTTGAATATCGAGATTTCCGACCAATTCGCCGATTTGTAGAATTGCAAATGCAATGCTATACTGATAATCATTATTGGAAAGAAAAATTTCTTTATCATTCTTGAATAAAGTGTGAGTACGGGTAATGCTGCCGATATAATTCATTATCGCAAGCAATATTTGTCTGTCTTTTTCTTTCATGACTTGTTACACTTAAAAAAGTTCATTATTTTGTCCTTCTTTTTCCGGATTTCTCACCTTTATCCGAACTGCGCAGCTTATTAAAGCCTCCGCTGCGCTTTTTATCGGAATCATATTGCTTCGGTCTGCGACTTGACTTTCTTTCGCCGCCGAAACCGTCATCGCTTTTTCTGAAGCGCGGTTTCTCGTTATCATAGCTTCTGCGGGCGCTTTTACGGTCATCGGAGCGGTAACCTGAACGCCTGTTTCCGCCATCATCCCGACGGTAGCCATCATTTCGGCGAGGTTTGTCTCTATATGATTCATTGCGGGAATAGCGGCTTCGATTTTCTTCGAAATGTTGACGTGGAGCGGTCATTTCGTCATAAGTGCAGCCTTCGAATACTATTACGAATTCGCCTTTGAAATTCAAATCTTTAAATTTTTCAAAAAGCTCGCGGAAAGTGCCGTAGTGGCGAGTTTCGTAGTGAAAGGTCAAGTTGCAGCCAAGAAATGCCTTCCTATCAGGCATAACGGCAGCAGCGGCTTCCAGTAATGTTTTCAGCCTGTATGGAGTTTCGAACAGCACAACTGTTGAAGGTTCTTTTGAAAGATTGATTAATTGAGCGTCGCGTTCTTCGTGTTTGCGGCTTAGGAAACCGGCAAACAAAAAGCGATCGAGGTCGAAACCCGACAGCACAATAGCAGACATAATACTCGATGCCCCGGGAACGACTTCCATGGAAATATCGCGAGCTATACATGCTTGTACTAAGCTCAAGCCCGGATCGGCAAACACCGGAGTGCCGCAATCGGAAATCAGGGCGATACGCTTACCGTTTTGCAGCTCTTTGATTAAAAGCGGCACAACTTCATGCTCATTGTGTTCGTTTAAAAGCTCGATAGGCTTGGTGATTTTATGAACAAAAAGCAGCCGTGAGCCGATTTTGCCCTCTTCGCAGACAAGGATGTCGCATTTTTTTATTGTAACGATAGCTCGCTGAGATATATCGTCGTTGTTGCCGATTGGAGTCGAGACAATGCTCAACAAACCGGTGGAGGTGTTTTTTTCGTTCTTCATGTAATAAGTGGTTAATTAAAATTTCTGTTCTAAAATCAATGATAGCATAGCTTTCCATGTATCCCAGTCGTGGTGCCATTCCGGTCCCCAGATTTGCGGTTCATGCGGTATACCTTTCGATTGGAGAATTCCGCTAAGGTGGAGTGTGTTATGAGGATGCTCGCCGAAACCGGAACCGGTATATAAGTAAATGTGCCTTTTGTTTAATAGGAAAGAAAGCCAGTAATTGTCTGTCAAATTAGGCAGATAATGTATCGGTGAATTGAAATAGCAATTATCGTCGAAATATCCTTTAGAATAATGTTCAATGTTGAAAGTGCCGCTTAGTGCGATAGTTCCGTAGAAAATATCCGGGCGGCGGAAAAAATTGTTAGCTGCATGGAAAGCGCCGATGGCTGCGCCGCATGTAACTATCGGCACTGGAGTACCGCAATTCCCAAAAATAAACGGGACTACTTCCTCGATTAAATAATTGTTGTATTTCAAGTGTAGCTGAGATTTTTCTTGGTTTGTTGCTTCGGTGTTGAGCCAACTGTCGAAATTAACCCCTCCGACAGAAAAGATTTTGCATTTGCCTTTATCAATAAGGTGTTCGACAGAATCAATCAAACCGTTTTCATCTGCTTCGTTTATATCATCAGATAAAGCAGGAAAAAGTAGGACGGCAAAACCATATGTGCCGTAGGTTTTGACTTCCATTTTGCGTTCAAGAATTTTGCTTGTCCAAGAAAATGTGTCTTTTTTCATAATGCTTATATTTTAAATTAATCCGCCAGTTCAGGCAGATAATCGTTAATTGCAGGAAATATGAAAAGTTATGACAACTAAGCATAATTATTCTAAGACGTTTCTTCTCATAATTTATTTGATTTTATTCAATTACGGGAAACAAGGGCAATCTTTCGTCAAAAAAAAGAATCAGGCTGCCGCTATGTAGCACAATTTCAACTTTATTGGCTAATGCTCTGTTGTGTGCGCCTTCGCGTACGCCCAATGCCAACTCCTCATTGTTAAGCTCCCAGCGGAACCCCGAAGTTGTAATTTTTGCTTTGGTTTGCGGTATCAGCGATATTATTTCGTCCGGTTTCAGACGAAAATGCACAGATTCATTGATTGGCACGGCAAAACGTTTTTTATCCAATATGCAGAGGTTTAGTCGTTCGGCAAACTTCATAAAAACGCTCCAGTTATTCAGAGTATGTTCCAAGTCGCCGCCATGGAAACCTGTTACAAGTATGTTTTTATATCCGCATTCAATTGCAAAAATTAGGTTTTTTTCGAAATCGTTCGTTTCTTGGTCGCCAATTCTGTGGATGCGAGTTTTATCGAAATGAGAAGGAATGAATTTATCATCAAGTGAATCCATATCGCCGATAATAGTATCAGGAAATAATCCCATTTTGAAAATCTCACGGGCCGCGCCATCTGCAGCCATAAGTTTAGCGCCAGCGAGCATTTCGAATACTTCCTTTGCCGGAAAATCGCCATCAAGGCAGATTAAAGAATCAATTGCGCTTGATTTGAGTTTTAATTCTTTCATTTAACCATACCGTATTCATATTTTGAACAAATATAGCGATAATGCGCCAAATTTGAAACTTTAACACTTCGACATGTGTCTTTATACAATAAATATTTGTTAAATTCGATTAAAAAATGATTACATGTCTTTTGTTGGCAGATTTATATTTGGTGGCGGTTGCCACTTTATTAAGTCGCAACAATGTGAATTAAAGAAGCATGTGCATAATAAAATTATTTCATTATTCTTTATAATAGAAGAGATGATAAAAAAAACTTTCATAATAATATTGGGAGTATTTTCCTTATTATACGGCTCGAATGATCAAACTCCGGGAGATGATCCACCCAGATACAATCCGGATACAGTATTCGTGTTCCAATCGCCCCGTCCTTTAATCATTCAGGAAGAATTACTGGAATCGAAAATGAATTCATGGGGCATCGACCTAATGTTCTCAGAGAGTGGCTTCGGTGTTGGAGCTTATATGCAGAAGAACTTTTCGAGAGATTTTGGTATTTTCGGTAATTTTCTTATATCCGGCGCTCGAAACAGGGATGAATTCGAACAATATATATGCAACATTGAGACGAATGAATGTGAATGGAAAGTATGGAACAAAGTGAACCGCTTATATATCATTCCGATTACTTTGGGCGCTCAATATAATTTATTCGGCGACGAGCTGTCGGATTCGTTTCGTCCATTCGTATCTGCTGGTTTGGGAGTATCGTTTGTAGCCTCATTGCCATACGACAGGGAGTTTTTTAGTTCTTTCAAATATTCCAGCGCTTATACACGCTTTGCTTCGTTTGCCGGTGTTGGGGCAAATTTTAGTATTACCGGTAAAACGATTTTTACTTTGAATATTCGTTACTATTACATTCCGTTTGGTGGGGACGGTTTGGAAAGTATTAAGAACTCTCCGATTCATACATTTGGCGGGCTTTTCCTTTCGATGAGTTTTGGAATAAGATATTGATACTATAGGTGATAATTAAATCGTCTTTTTATAATAAAGACTGAAAGTTACTGCAGTGCCTTTGTTTTCCTCGCTGTCGATTGCGAAAATTCCGTCATGAAGTTCTGCGATTCTTTTGGATATTACCAAACCTAAACCAACGCCTTGCTGTTCATAAATTGAGCGTTCGAACTGAGCTAAAGCTGCTATATTATTTATTTGAGATTTTGCCATACCGCGTCCATGGTCTTTTATTCGGACATAAAACTGGGAATTGTCTTTCCACATTTCGACAATGACTTTAGTGCCTGAATTTGAAAAGCGAAATGCATTGTCGAGCAATTCGTCAATTAGTTTATGGAAATTTTCAGTAGATATTTCAACGGAGATTTGCTCAGCTTTACCGTTTATTTCCAAGTCGCTGTTCCTGCCATATTTTTGTGCTTTCAGCTGTGCTATATCTTCTATCATTGCGGCAGGCTCGGCTGTTATATATGAACGTAATTGCTTGCGTTTTAATGCGCTTGCTGCGAATTGCTCGATTCGGATATAAATAAGGAAGTTTTCGGTTATTTTCATCAACCGGTTGGATGATGAGATAATATCGCTTGATAGTTCGCGGATTTCATCCGGTTGGATATCTTCGGCGCTAGTATTCAAATATTTTGCCGAGCCGATAACTTCGTTCAGCACTGTGCGGAATTCGTGAGGTAGGGCATAAGTAACGTTCCTGCCGACTTCTTCGACCTTTTCTTGGACTTGCTTTTCAATTAAATGGTGTTTGTTCCATTGAGCGTCGATAGCGGCTATTAATTCGTCTCGGGTGTAAGGCTTAACAAGAAAATCATCGGCGCCTTTTTCCATGCCTTGACGCATATTTGATTTTTCTGTGAACGCCGTCAGAAAAATAAATGGGATGGTTGATGTTTCAGGATGGCTGCGAACGCGCTCCAATACTCCATAACCGTCGACTTTTGGCATGGAAATATCACATAGTATTAAATCGGGCTTAACATTAAAGACTTCGCTTATTCCGGATTCTCCGTCGGAAGCGGTATAAATATCATAGCCTTCAAATCTAAGAAGCGTGGATGTGCTTTCTAAAATAAATTCAGCGTCGTCGATAATTAGAATTTTCTTCATTAATTGTTCAGCACTAAAAAAAAGAAAGAAGCCTATAATGTAATATAGTGGCGATTGCCTCGTGGCAGCCGCCGCCACTTTTCAAGCGTAAATAATGTTAAATTAAAGTAACTTGCGCATAATAAACAATATTTCAATTA
>CAYLSY010000133.1:0-7131 GCA_964386275.1 uncultured Hyphomicrobiales bacterium | reverse complement strand
TGAGTGTGAAATCTTATCTATACTGTAACACGGAATTCACAACACCGAGTATTGTAAATGAATCGTGTTCGCCGATCGTATAAACTTACTTGCCGCCGTTTTCGGAATAAAGAGTAAAATTTCCGTTTTCGTCGGCTTCGTAGCGCTTGATAATAATTGTACCGTTATGGTTGGCAATTATTTCGTTGTGAGTGTGTGGCGTTTGTTTAGTGTTAAATATCACAAGTGTGCCAGACTTTATACCAACATCGACAAGCGAGTCGCCTGTTACCCGCATGACTTTTGTGTTCTCGTCCATTTTCAGACCTATGAATAATGGAATATATGAAAGTGGCAAGTCCTCAATGGTATGCCCATCTCCTATCAAAGCATTTGCCGGAATGGATAAAAAACAAAAAGCGAGTTTGATAAAAAAAGGAATTGGTCGAAAAGCAAAAAAATTATTGGAACAAAACCAAATGGATGTTGATACTCTTTATGTTAAGATGAAATCTACTGGTTCGAGTGATGATGCCAAAGTCGATGCGATGATAAACAGATATATGTTATCGAAAGAAGAGGCTAAAAAAGGTGGCGTTTGCCACTGAAAAGAAAGCTACAAGGCATTTAAACAAAAACGGCGATGCGGTTATTCTGAATGAGTCGTTAGTAGAAAAAGGCAAAAAGCCGATTGTCGAAACCGAAGCGCTTTATCAATTGGTTGCAAAATCGACTAGGAAAAAGTACCGATGAAGTTAAGGAAATGGTATCCAAACAAATTTTCAATGACTTGCTGAGCTTTTCCACCGGTGGGCGTATCGACAAACCGACACTGGCTTTGGTTGGCAATGCTTCGAGGCTCGGCGATGAAAACAAGGAGTGGATTTTCCGCGACGAACAATGTAACAAACCATACAAATGGCTATTACAACCTATAACCAATCCTTAAATACCGAAATACGCGAAATGAGGAATGCAATTGAAAATTGTGAGTTGATTACGCAACTGAAAGGCGACGAAATCGAGTTTGTTTTAAAGCAAAATCAATATAAAAAATCAACGAAAAAAAAAAAGCAAAATCTATTTACTTAGATTTTGCTTAAATTTCAAGAAAAAGCCGATATTTATCAAATATCGGCTGTTTCTGTGATCCCGGCAGGGCTCGAACCTGCGACCCTTTGATTAAAAGCCAAATGCTCTACCTGCTGAGCTACGGGACCGCTTTCAATAGCTTACAAAATTACGTATTATTTAGATAATACCCAAATAATTTTTAAAATTATTCAATATTATCTATCGATGCAATTTCAGTAAGTTTTCGAAAACCGCTACTACCCTTGTCTCTTCGTTCAATTGCTAAAAGAGCCGAGGCATATATTTCTTTCCAAGTAAGACCAAATTTCACCATTAGTTCTTCGGGTTCGCCACTGCAGCCAAAAGAGTCTTTAATCCCGATAAATTCCATAGGAACTGGGTAATTCTTGACGATAACCTCAGCCACAGCGCTTCCCAAACCGCCGTGGATCTGATGTTCTTCTGCAGTAACGATTGCGCCGCAACGTCTTGCTGCCAAAGTCAATGTCTCAACATCAATCGGTTTGATAGTAGAGTTATTGATGACGGTTGCTTTGATTCCTTTTCGTTTTTCTAGTTCCTCCGCTGCAAGCAGGGCTTCCCATACCATTAGACCACAGGCGACGATTGCTATATCGCCTCCGTCAAGCAGTGTTTGAGCCTTGCCAATCTGAAATTCTCCAGCTTCTTGCGTAAACATGGGAACAGCCGAGCGTCCGAATCTTAGATAAGCTGGTCCAAATGCTTCGCCAATGGCTATAGTTGCCTTTTTTGCTTCATAATAATCGCAAGGAACAATTATTGTCATATTAGGAAATGCTCTTAGCAACGAGAGTTCTTCGAGAGATTGGTGTGTTGCGCCATCAGGACCAACTGTTATACCCGAATGCCCACCACCGATTTTCACGTTAGCATTGTTATAGCAAACGGAAATACGGAGCTGGTCGGCATTTCGGAATGCAGAAAAAGCACTGTAGCTCGAAAAAAATGGGATTTTTCCGGATAAAGCCAAACCTGCGGCTATTGTCGTTGCATTCTGCTCGGCGATGCCTATTGAAAAGAAGCGTTCAGGGAATTTTTCCTTAAAATATGATGTCATAACCGAGCCGGTGATATCTCCACCAAGAACGACTACATTTTCATTTTTTTCGCCCAAAGCAACGAGCCCTTCCCCGAAACCGTGTCTGGTTGGTTTTTTTCCTATTATTTTATATTTCATCTTTTTGCTCTTTTTTAAAATTATTTAGTACTTAATTCATTTAGAGCTGCTTCTGCTTGCTCCAAGTTAGGTGGAATACCGTGCCATTCGAAACGGTCATCCATAAAGGATACACCTTTGCCCATGCGTGTGTGCGCAATAATAACAAAAGGCTTGCTATCTGTTTTCCGGGAGTTTTCAAAAAATTTATCTAATGCCCTTTGGATTTGCTCGTAATCATGTCCGTCGATTGTTACAACTTCGAAATTGAAAGAGCGGAATTTATCCTCAAGCGGATAAATGCTCATAACGTCTTTTACTCGACCATCAATTTGGCAATCGTTATTGTCGACAAGCCAACACAGGTTGTTCAATCTATAGTTACCTGCCGCCATAGCAGCTTCCCAAACAGAACCCTCCTGAAGTTCGCCGTCGCCCGTTAGGACAAACACTTTGCGGTCGCTTTTGTCGACTAATTTATCGTTTATTGCCATACCGACGGCAATAGAAACGCCTTGGCCCAAAGAGCCGGTAGAACACTCAATACCCGGCAGAGCATATTCGAGCGCAGGATGCCCCTGAAGACGGCTGCCGTATTTACGAAGGCTTGCCAATTCTTCGGCTGGGAAAAAGCCCGCTCTTGCCAGAGCTGAATAAAGAACCGGACAGAGATGTCCAGCGCTTAAAATAAAACGGTCGCGTTCGTTCCAAGCAGCATCATGAGGATTATATCTCATGTTGCCACCGAAAAACAAAACAGCCAATAAATCGGCACAACCAAGTGAACCTCCGCTATGTCCCGAACCGGCAAGGTATAAACTTTTGATAATATCACGACGAATTTCGAGTGCGATTTCTGAGTATTGGTCGGCGTTGCGCTTCTTATTCTCAAAGATTGTATTAGGAAATTTTATGTTCAATTCCATCCCTCATTCTTAAAAAAATAAAAAGCAAAATTACAAAAAAATCGGATTACTTTTGGTTACTATTGGATACAAATGGATACAAAAAAAATTTTGTCTGTTTTTTATCATGTGAAGGAGGTAGTGATAGCAAATTTTCTTGTGTAAACTATGTGAATTAAAAGAAACTAATGTTTAATATAATTAATATATACATCATTATAATAAAGCAAAATACTTAATAAAAGGCATAGTATCTATTGATATGCCATATCCGAAACATACTTTTACCAATAAAAGTGATATTTTGAACTAGCGTTTTGTACTTTTATTTCAACGCCTCATCAATAATCGCTTTCTGCTCCTTAATATGAATTTTATAAGAGCCCGTGGCAGTGGCTGGGCTTTCAGAGCGACCAATGAACCGAATCTTTTTGTTGATGCTAACAAGAGATTGAATTCGTGGAGAAATGTAATTCCAAATACCCATATTTTGAGGTTCTTCCTGCACCCAACATAGTTCTTCGGCATTTTCATAAGAATTGATGATTTCTCCAAGTTTTTCCAAATGCAATGGATATAACTGTTCGATTCTTATTATTGCAATGCCTTGTATTCCGTTCCTATTCAGCTCCTCGAGCAGTTCGTAGTAAATTTTACCTGAGCAGAACAGTAATTTTTTTATAAGCGATTTGTCTTGGACTGATTCATCGTCGATTATTTCCATGAAATTTCGATTTGACAAGTCATCGAGCGAACAAACCGCCAACGGATGTCTCAGTGCGCTTTTGGGAGTAAACAGCACGAGTGGTTTTCGAGGTTTAATCAGCATTTGCCTCCTCAATAAATGAAAATATTGAGCCGGCGAAGTTAAATAGCACACGAGCATATTTTCGTTAGCGCAAAGCGAAAGAAAACGTTCAATACGAGCGCTGGAATGCTCCGGTCCCATTCCGTCGTAGCCGTGAGGCAACAGTGATACAAGGTTTGAGGTTTGCCCCCACTTCGTTTCGGAGCATGAAATGAATTGGTCGTAAATCGGCTGAGCCATATTGAAAAAATCTCCGAATTGCGCTTCCCAGAGCGTCAAAGCATCTTCTTTGATGACGCTGTAACCGTAATCGAAACCCAAAACTGCTAATTCTGATAAAGGGCTGTCGAAAATTCCTATTGGTGCTTGGTTTTCCGATAGGTTGTTTAACGGAATAAATTCATCTTCTGTCTCGATATCAATTAATGCGGCATGGCGCTGGCTGAAAGTGCCTCGGCGGCTGTCTTCGCCGGAAAAACGGATAGGCGTTCCTTCGTTAAGCAATGTTCCTAAGGCAAGAGCTTCTGCCATGGACCAATCGATTGCCGGTTCTGCCGATTGAAGCATTTCCCAACGCCGCTTCAGAACTGATTTCACTTTCGGATTCGGTTTGAAGTTCATGGATGTTGGAATTGTCGTAAGTTTCTCGCCGATTTCCAGCAAGCGTTCTTTAGCAACAGCCGTAGGATATTCTTTGATAATTGAATTGAAAACTGGCTGCTGCTCGGCAATATCGTTAGGCTCGATTGTTTGCATGGCTTTTCGAGCATTGTAAATAGAGTAGAGCCTTTCCTGAACGCTTCTATAAAACTCTGTCGCTTCTATTTCCGTTAAAATTCCTTCGCTAATTAAATGCTCTTCGTAAATTTTGCCGACTGGCTTCATCGAACGAATTCGCTTGTACAGCAGTGGCTGCGTATAGGATGGCTCGTCCGATTCGTTATGTCCATACTTGCGATAGCAAAGCATATCGATGACAATATCGCCGGAAAAACGCTGCCTGAAGTTAAAAGCAAATGCAGCTGCCGCTGCGACTGCTTCGGGGTCGTTACCGTTAACATGCAGAATGGGCGATTGTATCATTTTAGCGACATCCGAAGCATAAACCGATGAGCGGGCGTCGAAAACAGATGTAGTAAAGCCGATTTGATTATTCAGAATAATATGGATTGTGCCGCCGGTGCGATATCCCTTTAATTGAGAAAGGTTCAGCGTTTCGGCGACAATACCTTGACCCGCAAAGGCAGAATCTCCGTGAATCAGCACAGGTAAGGCTTTTGAGTAAGTTTTATCTCCGATACTATCATCAATTGCCCGAGCCATTCCTTCGACAACTGGATTGACAATCTCCAAATGGCTCGGATTAGGCGCTAACACTACCTCTATACTATTATCAGAAGCCGATTTAACAATACCTTTTGCGCCGAGATGATATTTTACGTCCCCTGAACCTTGAAAGCGGGTTAAGTCGTATTCTCCGTCGAATTCGTCGAAAATTTTACCTATATCCTTGCCGAGATTGTTTGCAAGAACAGTCAAACGCCCGCGGTGAGCCATTCCAAGCGTTACGGCAGCTAATTTGTTGTCGGCAGCGCGTTCGAAAATTTCCTCGAGCAATACAGTAACGGACTCACCGCCTTCGAGCGAAAATCGTTTATGACCTACAAATTTTGTATGCAGAAAGTTTTCGAACTCTTCGGCTTCGACTATACGCTGCCAAATACGTTTCTTTTTACTCGAATCAGCATCGAAGCGGTTTTCGGGCTTTTCGAGCATTTGTTTTATCCATTCTTTTTTCGTCAAATCCTGAATGTGCATAAATTCGACACTCATCGAGCCGCAGTAAGTCTGACGCAACAGCTCAATAATATCGCGGAGCGGCATATTGTTCTTGCTCCAAGCGTCGTCGGCATGAAACAACCTGTCCAAGTCCCAAATGTTGAAACCGTAATACGAGGGGTCGAGTTCTGGATAATAATATGAGACATTGCCCAAAGGATTCGTCGATGCCAGCAAATGTCCGCGAACGCGATAGGCGTTAATCAGAAGCATTACGTGAGCGCTTTTCTCGATTAACTCTGCCTCGGCTGACATTCCGAACTTCGAATGCGGCGTATCAACCGTCCATCGCACAGGCTCGAACGGGATGTTCAGCGCAGCAAAAATATGGTCGTAAAAACGTTCTTCGCCAAGAAGTAACTTGTTTATATATGCAAGAAAATCAGCTGATTCCGCGCCTTGGACTAATCTATGGTCGTAAGTATTTGTGAGCGTTACAACTTTTGATACCGCAAGATTAGTCAGCAAATCGTGGCGAACGGCTTGAAACTCTGTCGGGTACTCGATTGCTCCGGCAGCCACTATCATCGATTGTCCTTTCATCAAGCGCGGACTCGATGACGTTGTGCCTATCATTCCGGGATTAGTCAGCGTAATCGTCGTTCCAATCATATCGTCCGGTTCGATGCGGTTGTTGCGCGCTTTATCAATAATTGTATCAAAAGCTATTATAAAATCCGAAAAGTTTAGCTCCTGCGCATTCTTCACGTTCGGCACCAGCAGCAAGCGGCTGCCGTCCTTGCGTGTAACATCGACTGCAAGTCCTATATTAACGGATTCTTTGATAATCTTATAAGATTTCCCATCAACTTGAGCAAACGAGGAATTAAGATGAGGGTATTTTACTATTCCGCGAACGATTGCCCACGCAAGAAGATGTGTGAATGAGACTTTTCGGCGTTTTATGTTCAATAAATGCTTGTTAATGATTCGCCGGTTTTCGTCGAGCGCCTTCACCGGCATAGTCCTAAGCGAAGTCGCAGTCGGAATTTCGAGGCTTTCCTGCATATTGCCTGCTATTCTGGCTGCAATTGTCGAAAGCGGTTCGAGTCGCTCTCCTTTAGCCAAGTCTATGCCATTGCTGTTTATGCTGCTGTCTGGTATCGATTGAATCTGCCGCTGTTCTTGCTTTACAAGTTTTTGAGACTCTGATTTTTCAGGAGCATATGTTTTGAAATATTCTCGCCATTGAGGACTTACCGATTCCGGGTCAACAATAAAGCGGGCGTATAGTTCGTTTTCGTAGGCTGTATTCGGATTTAACATATAGTAATTTCTAAGTAATATTATTTTTTTTAAATATAAGTAATTGAGACGTTAAAAATAAA
>CAYLSY010000132.1:0-7215 GCA_964386275.1 uncultured Hyphomicrobiales bacterium | reverse complement strand
CTTAAGTGCAATTCTTAAAAAATTGGTTATGTTATCGTTCTTTTCCATTTAAGCTGTACTATATGACTGAATTCGAAAAAATAATTATTATTTGCAGAATATGTAAGGTTTAGGGGGATTAATTGCACTTAAGTGCAATATTTATTAATGATATTAGATATCTTAATGATATTAGATATCGCTGACTATATCGTTACGTTTAGGAATTTTTTTAATATTTTCACGAAAGATGAAGAAACCGCCGGGAATAATTTGAACTAGGTAGTTAATGGTATGAGTAACGGTTGCATATGCAACAGCTTCTTCCATAGAAATGTCATAGATTCTTGTAAGGGTAAGAGTAATTAATCCGTGGTAGACGCCGATAGCGCCGGGAGTAGGAGCGACAGTAGTGCCGATTCCTGAGACAACGATAAGTAGAATTGCGTCATCGAATCTCATATTATAAGCTTGGTCGAAGCCGAAGGTAAAGAACATAAGGAAGAGAGGAATGGTATAGAAAAGCCAGATAACGAGGGATTCGATAACGAGTTGAAAGTATTTCGATGGAGTTTTAATTATTTCGAAGCCTTTAATGAATCTATCGAAAATTGATAATACTCTTTCATAAAACTTTTGTGAAAAAGGTTTAATAACTAATTTCAGTAGAAATTTAAAGACTGGCGGATAAAAGCTAAGAGCAATAACAAGGATAACTATAGCCAAGGGCATTAAAATATCTTGGACATGAATATTCGGCAGCGCTTGAATAATTTGTTCGCGGAAGAAAAAGAAAACGCCACCGAGCAAAAGCAGTAAAACGATAACGTCGATAAATCTTTCGGCGACGATAGTTGCAAAGGAACTAGAGAAAGAGATTTTCTCGCGGCGGGCGTAAACGTAAGGACGTAGAAACTCACCGCCGCGAGGTATAACGTTATTAACAGCATATCCAATCATAACAGCTGAAAACAAATTCCATGTCGAAGCATGACGTTTGCCGAGCATGGGCTGGAGCATGGTTTTCCATCTCATAGCTCTAACCCAGTGGGACATGAGAGATATAGGAATTGACACAACAACCCAAAGATAATCTGCTTTTGCCAGTATTTTCAACAACTCGTCGAAATTAACATTGACAAAAACAAGATAGAATGACACAACTACCAATAGGGTCGAAACAGTAAACCTTAAAAATGTTTTCAGCTTTTCTTTCATGTTTTAGTCTTTTTTAGCTCTCATTGTATCCCAAACGAAATAGACCATCAGCAAAGCAAACATAATAAATGCAAGAAATTCCGAACCCCAGGCTGTTTCCCAATGGCCGCCAAATATTAAGTCTACAAGGTTCAAGTCTTTGTCAATTATACCGAAGAAAATCAGGAAAGCGCCTATAACACCGAAAATTGCGGCGCCAGCCATAAACCCCGAAGCTATTAACGTGCCACGTTGATTTCGTGCATTAACCAATTTTTCGTCTTTTGAGCTTTTGGAAACAAAATGCGCAATAGCTCCACCGACGATTAGAGGCGTATTTAAGTGCAAAGGCAAATACATACCCAATGCAAAAGCTAAAGGCGGAATTCCAAGAAAATTGACAATCAACGCTATCATCGCTCCCACAAGGTAAAGCATCCAATCGACTTTTGCGTCGGCGCTCATAAGCGGCTCAATCACCGCTGCCATTGCATTTGCCTGCGGAGCCTCCATCGGAGAAGATGAGTAGTTCATAATCGCTTTGTATGACTTTCTGTCCATTTCCGAACGCAAATTCTTTACTTCGTACCAATCAAGATGTACTTCTTTGGGGTCGTCCTTTTTTGCAAGCGGCGCAAGCTTTATAGCCGCATCTGGATGCTCGGCGCAGTATGCTTCATATTCCTGTGCTGGAACGCTTATGGAACGAGTGAACCCATATGTGTTATTCAAAATGAAAATCACCAATCCTACCGATAATGCCGAAACTACTACACCGAGAAATTTAAACCGCTGCTGCTTGAATGGAGAAGAACCAATCCAATAGCCGACTTTGAGGTCGGTAATAAAACCGCCTGCCATCGATAACGCAGTGCATACTATCCCGCCGATAATCATTGCGCTGATAATACCTTGCCCGCCGGTCAAGCCGGTTTGAACAAGTATGAATGACGATACAATCAGCGTCATCAACGTCATACCGGAAACTGGATTACTGCCGACTATTGCTATCGCGTTTGCTGCAACGGTTGTGAAAAGGAAAGTAATAATCGTAATTATTAATAGAGCTACTATTGCTTGCCATATCGTTACTTGCACGCCGAATATAATAAACAGAAATGCTGCGGCTAATACAGCAATAATCAGCAATACAACCGTCGACATCTTCATGTCTTGCTGAGTGCGTTCGGGAGCTGGTTCTCCTGTTTTAATATTACCGAAAATACCTCCGAAAGCCAAAGAAAATGCCTTGCCGATTACTTTATACGATTTGATTATGCCGATAATCCCCGACATCGCAATCGCTCCAATACCGATTAATCTGACATAATCAGTAAAAATCTCCTGAGGGCTCATCAGCGAAAAAAAGCCTTCGCCGCCTGGATTGGCTATCACTCCGGCTTGATTAATCAGAGGTATTAAAAAGAACCATGACAAAAGTGAACCAAGAGTAATAATCGCTGAATAACGCAAACCGATTAGGTAGCCGAAACTAACTACAAGCGCGCTGGTGTTCAGGTTGAAAAATAGTTTTGTCTTTTCGGCAAGTTCTGCGCCGAAAGGTAATAACTTCGAGGAAAATGTTTCGCGCCAAACATGCAAAGACGAAAATAAAAAGTCATATATACCGCCTATTAAACCGCTTGTAATAAGGATTTTAGCTTGATTGCCACCCATCTCGCCTGTAACGAGTATTTCCGTCGTTGCCGTGGCTTCCGGAAATGGGAATTTGCCGTGCATATCCTTGACAAAATATTTACGGAATGGGATTAGGAACAATATTCCAAGACAGCCTCCCAAAAAAGATGAGAAAAATATCTGCCAGAAACCAACTTCGAGTTTCAAAATATACAATGCCGGTATCGTGAATGCGGCTCCTGCAACAATTACGCCGGAGCTTGCGCCAATTGACTGAATAATGACGTTCTGTCCGAGCATGTTCTTCTTCTTGAATGCCGCTGCCACGCCGACTGCTATGATCGATATTGGTATGGCGGCTTCCATCGCCTGACCGATTTTTAACGAGGAATAAGCAACAGCCGCCGTGAAAATTATCGCCATTATTATACCCCAAATAATCGACCAAGGCGTTATTTCCGGAAATGTTATCGTTGGTTTGAGTATTGGAACATACTCTTCGCCGCTTTGCAATTCGCGGTAAGCATTCAATGGCAAACCGCTGTTTTCTGTTGAACTACCGTGCATCTTATCTCCTATGTCTTATATTTTACTTAATGTTACTCAATATTAGACTCTACAGTGCTTAAAATATGAGCTTATCGGCGGCAAATGCCACTTTTCCAAGCGTTAATATTGATATTATTGATATATATATTATTGATATTGATATTTGATATTATTGATATTTATTAAATTAAGTAAATTAAGATTTTACGCAATGTTAATGTTGTGTTTTGTTTTTATCGAAGGGAATGATGCAACACACCCCATAAAAATGCTTAAAAATTACATACAATCTATTTATAGCAAAATTAGTTAAAAGCTATGGGAAAACCAAAAGCAGGTATTGCCTTGTCCTGAAAAATGTTGCCAACATTAATTTTTAAAACCTTTTTTTGTATAGGTAAGATTTTTTCAAATTGAGCAACCTATTTTCTTGATGGTAATCGCCATTTATCTTTTCATTATTCTTACCCTTGCATCGACGGCTACGATTTCGTCGTTGAATGCGAGTAGCGGATTAAGGTCCATCTCGGCAATATCCGGCGCAATTGCTGCCAGAGCCGATAGTCTGCAAATTATTTCGGCAAATTTCTTTTCGTTAGCGCCCATGCGACCACGTACACCTTGAATCAGCTTATAGGAGCGAAGACTGCGTATCATCGACAGCGCCTCATCATTCCCTATGGGAGCAAGTCCCGATGCAGTATCCTTCAATACTTCAATGAAAATACCGCCTAAACCGCATAGCACAACCGAACCGAATTTCTGCTCTCGAACAGCTCCGGCATATAGCTCCAGAGCGTCTTTCGGAAGCATCTTCTGTATTAACACCGCTTCGGCTCCAGATATTTTCATAAGATGCTCGAATCCGGCTTCCACTGCCTCAATCGAATCAATCGAAAGCAGAACTCCGCCGACATCAGATTTATGGACAGGCCCGACGACCTTCATTACAACAGGAAAACCTATACTCATTGCCGATTTCAACGCTTCGTCCAACGTTGTTGCTGTGGCTTCGGAGGCGACAGGAATACCGGCGGCTTTCAACAAAGCGTTAACGCTCGAAGGCTGCAGCCAACCGTCGCCGCATTTGTTGACGATTCGCTCAACTTCATCGTTATCGATTGTTACTTCAATTTCGGATGGAAATGGCTGATTAATATTAATTACCTTGGCAAGCTGCACTCCGAGAACAACCTCGTCTTGGAAATAAATCCTGCCGAGCGACTTGAAATAATCCATTGCTTCGGCTGATTGAATTACCGAAGGCATTACGGCAAGAATAGGCTTGCGGCAAGTGCGGATTTTTTCGTCAAGCACTTTGTAAACCGAAGTATTATCGAACAATCCGGTCGAACCGAAAATAACGACCGTTCCGTCAATATTTTCAAATTCCGTATCAATGGTTTCCAAAATGATTTTAAGTTGCTGGGCATTGCCAGTGGCAAGGAAATCAATCGGATTGGCAACCGAAGAGCCGTGAAAGAGCTTTGCCAAAAGTTCGTCTGCGGCTTTACCTTCGATTTTAGGTGTTTCAATGCCGTTTTTACTGAGGGCGTCAGTCAGCATAACTCCCGGTCCGCCGGCATGCGTAACGATAGCGATGCGCTTGCCTTCAAATCGCTTATGTAGAAAAATACCTGCAACATAAGCCAGCTCTTCGCGTCCATTGCAGCGGACAATGCCGGCTTTGCGGAAAAGAGCGTCCACCGCCGTATCCGAGCCCGCCAATGCTCCGGTATGCGACGAAGCGGCACGGCTTCCGGCTTCGGTTGTGCCGGATTTCACGCCTACTATGCGGCAACCCTTTTTAATCAATGAACTTGTATGCTTTAAAAACTTTGAGGGTTTGTCGATTTGTTCGACATATATCATCTTAACATTTGAACTAATGCCGGGTTCGTATGTTTCATCCCAATATTCGAGAATTTCCTCAACTCCGATTTGAGCGCTGTTGCCAACCGAAAACAAGCTGGCAAACGGAATTCCCATCGGAATAGCGGTTTCAAGCACAAAAACTGCCGTAGCACCCGAGCCAGTAACAAAATCCACTCCATGAGGCTTTAGAACCGGAATAGGCCCGGCAAAAACACCCGGATATTCCGGAGTCATCACGCCAATGCAATTGGGACCAATCAACGATGCTTCGTATTTGTCTGCTATTTCTGCAATCTTCTCTTCGAGTGCCTTGCCTTCAGCTCCAACCTCGCTGAAACCTGCGCTCAGAACGATGAAAGCGCGTACACCTTTGTCGCGGGCAAGCGTTTCCATCGTATCAGGTATGTATTTCGCTGCAATAGCTATAATGGCTAAGTCAACAGCAGGTAGCAAATTAATATCATTAACACAGGCAATGCTCTGAACCGATGTTTCCTTTGGATTCATAGCGAAGAGTTTGCCGCCGAAACCGTTATCGATTAGATTTTTTAATACTTTGCCGCCGGGTTTTTCCACGTCGTTCGATGCCCCGACGACCACGATGCTCGCCGGTTTAAAAAGTTGTTTAGTCAGCATTTTTTTCCCTGAATATTATATGTTTTTTGTTTATATTTCATTTTTTGTGTATTCTACTTTCATTTTATCCATGAAACCCAAAAATACAAATGAATTCTATGAATTAAAAGTCCAAGGCAGGGAACTTTCGATTTTATTTAAAAAAGCGTTTACGCTCGAAAATTCATTTGCAATCAATCAAATCTTGAATGAGAAAAAAAATTTTAATGGAATCGACAATATTAATCTTGATTTCGGTAATATTGATGGCTGCGACTCGTATTATATTATCTTTTTAACGCAAATTGATGAAATTTGTAAGAAAAACGATATTCAACTCGTTTTAAACGGACAAACCCAACAGATGAAATCCCTAGTTACAGCTTTTATGAAGAAAAGCGATACTGTAACAGTTACAAAAGAAAAGCAAAGCAAATTCATTAGTTATTTTGAAGGAATCGGTTCGGTAATCATCATTATTTTCAGCGACATGGGCAAATTTATCTCATTTTGGGGAGATTTGCTGCTCAAGCTCTTGTTTTTAATTGTTCAGCCGCAAAAAATGCGCTGGCGCGATTTTCCATTTCACTTTACTGCTGCTGCTGTGAACGCCGTTCCCATAGTCGTGCTAATTTTATTCTTAATCGGAGTTATAACCGGCTACCAAGGCGCATTGCAGCTTGAGCGATTCGGCGCCGATATTTTTATAGCCAACTTGGTAGGTGTTTCTATTTCGCGTGAGCTTGCGCCGCTAATGACTGCTATTATAGTTGCGGGCCGCTCGGGGGCGGCATATGCCGCAGAAATAGGCACAATGAAAGTCTCCGAGGAAATTGACGCTTTGCGCTCGATGGGTTTCGACATATCTCGATTTATTATCCTGCCTCGAATAATTGCAGTTGTTTTAGCAATGCCTGCGCTGACGCTTCTTGCTGATTTCGCTGGCATCGGCGGCGGTTTACTGGCAGCTATTTCCACTTTAAACATCACTGTTTCAGGGTACTTAAATCAACTGCAAATATCTTTATCGTTCGGCGATTTGCTCACTGGTTTAGGGAAAAGCGTCATTTTCGGATTACTAATTTCGACTGTGGGCGGTTTTCGAGGATTGCAGGTGCGCGGCGGCGCAGAAAGCGTCGGACGCTATACGACCGCTTCGGTCGTAACGGGTATCTTCCTCATTATCCTTGCCGACGCAATGTTTACGTTTGTTTTTCAGGCATTGGGAATATAATTAACCCATTACTACTATTATCTTTTCGATATGAAAAATCTTTTCCTGTTACTTTTTACTTTTTCATGTGTTATTATAATATATAAATTTCATAAAAAAATGGCGAATGCTTATTTGATTATTAAAAA
>CAYLSY010000131.1:0-7240 GCA_964386275.1 uncultured Hyphomicrobiales bacterium | reverse complement strand
ATATTTGAAAATAAAGCCATTCAATAAAGCATAAATAAATACAAATATGCGCATACCAGCAAAGGAAATCACCTTCAATAATGGAATATTGACGCTAAACTTAAGTGAAAGATATTCAATGTATTATGAGCTTATATATTTCTAATGAAAAAAATGGTTTATAATTGAAAGGCTGGGTAGTTTTATTATTTTAATGGAATACAAAAAGCCCTTGTGCGGCTTCGAGCAGCCTAGCGCAAGGGCACATTGCAAGTAGAGTAGTTAATAATATTAATATACGGAAACTCTCAGCTTGCCGCGGGCGTGTCTTTCGAATTTGACTTTGCCTTCGACAAGAGAGAAAATTGTGTAATCGCGTCCCAAACCAACGTTTTCACCTGGATGAACCTTGGTGCCGCATTGGCGTATTATAATATTGCCGGGAATAACGCTTTCGCCGCCGAATTTCTTCACGCCACGGCGCTGGGCATTCGAATCGCGGCCATTTTTCGATGAGCCGCCACCTTTTTTGTGTGCCATAATCTATCCTTAGTTAATGCTATTTTTCAAGTTAATACAATTTTTCTTTGAATCAAACTTCAACATCGCAAAGAAAATATATCAAACGCAAAGAAAATATATCAAACGCAAAGAAAATATATCAAACATAAACAATTAGTTTATGCTTGTAATTTCAATCTTCGTAAAGTGTTGACGATGTTTATTGAGTTTGCGATAGCCTTTGCGGCGTTTCTTTTTAAAAACAATGACTTTGGGGTCTTTGCCGTGTTCGAGAATTTTTGCAGTTACTTTCATATCGAGGTATGGAGCGCCGACGAGCATACCTTCCGGTTTTTCCGCAAGAAGTACTTTATCGAAGCTAACGCTGTCGCCGGGTTCGCCTGCCAAAAGTGGCGTTTTTACTATTGTTTCCGGCGCTACCTGATATTGCCTGCCTGCTATTTCTACTAGTGCAAACATTTTGTCCCTTATACTAAAGTAAATTAGAAAAAACAAAAATATAGAAAAGCAAATTAAAAAAATAATTTCTAATTACAAAGAAAAAAAATATTGTTATCGATTATGTATTTGAAAATATGAGTTTTAATTACGCTATTTTCAGCGAAAGCGCAAGTCCGTCTGCAATAGTAACGACGGATGACAAAAAATCCTTTCTGTTGTTGATATAATCCAAGTATCTTCGTATTCCTTCGACGTTGTGCGGCTCGTAGCTGGGGCTTTCGTCAGCCAAATGCCCAAAAGCCAGGGCATTGTCTGCAGCAATAATACCGCCGGTGCGCACAAATGGCGCCAATGCCTCGAAATACGATACATAACCGGGTTTGTTGGCGTCGAGGAAAACAAAATCAAGGGTTGAAGACGGATTAAAAACCTTAAGGAACTCTCCGGCGTCGGAGTTAACCACTTCGATAACATTACCCAGTCCTGCTTCGTCGGCTTTTCTGCGAATAAAAGCGGCATATTCCGGGTTCAGTTCAATCGCGGTTAAATGTCCGTCCCGAGGCAGTGCGCGCGCCATGGCAATTGCCGAAAATCCAGCAAGCGAGCCAATTTCGAGAACATTTTTAGCGTTAATGGACTTTAGCAAAAGCTGTAAGAACAAACCTTCGTCTTCGGAAATGGATATTTGCGGTATACCTGCTGCTAACGCTTCAGTTTGCAGTTCTTTCATAAAAGAATCGGCGCAGGAAAAGCGGTCGATTATGTATTTATACGTTTCAGGGCTGATTTCAGTAGGTTTTGATGACATTTTTTTATCCATTATTTGTTTTATAATAATTTAATAGCTCGGTGAGCATTCCTTCGATAGTATGCTCGGCGGCAACCAGCAAAGTCTTAACGCCAAGATTCCTGAGCGGTTCTGCTGTAACTGGTCCAATTGCCAGAGCCAAAGATGAATTCAAAATATCCAAGGCATTTTCTTTGCCTAAGGACGAAACAAAGCCCGTAACAGTTGATTGGCTGGTAAACATGCAGACATCCGCGCCGTTTGCCTTGATGAATTCAATAGAGTCAGCCGGCGGATTTTCCTGTAGAATTTTGTAAACATCAACAGTATCTACTATTGCTCCGATTTTATCAAGCGAACTTGCCGTAAAATCTTGAGCAAAATCGCCTTTTATGCGCAGAATCTTTTTTCCATTAAGATTATAAGCCAATGCAAGCTCTTTAACTAAATTCTCAGATGTAAAAACGCTTGGAATAAAGTCAGCTTTTATATAAAACTCATTTAGAGCATGTGCTGTTCCTCCGCCGATAGCGGCAATTTTTGCTCCTGCAAGCAAACGAGCGTCCCCGCCTTCGGCAAAAAGCCGTTGCATGAAATATCGAACGCCGTTTTCACTTGTGAAAACAAGCCAATCGTATGAACCAGACACAATCTTGCGCCTTAGACTTTCTTCGTCAAAACATGGCTCGGTTTTTATCGTTGCAAATGGAAAAACATCGGCTCCAAGCGTAATCAACCTTTTGTAAAGCGAATCGGCTTGAGCCAAGGCGCGCGTTGCAAGTATTCGCTTGCCAAGCAATGGTTTGTTCGCTTTCGAGATGATTTCATTTCTAATACCCACAGAATCGCCGATGAATACAATCATAGGCGGCTTGGCTGAGTTTTTCTCCGCCGTTTCCGCAATATGTTCCAAATCAGAAACAAGAACTCTTTGTCCGGGCAATGCGGCATTTTCGACAATTGCAGCCGCGGTATCTGGCGCCATGCCGCCTAAAAGCAAGCGTGATGTCGTATTTTTCAATTGCGCTCCGCCCATATACATTGCAATTGTCGTATTGCGCGCCGCTGCGAGCCAGTCCCAGTCTATTTGCGAGGATTCCTTGTCCGGAGCTTCGTGCGCAGTTAAAAAAATGCACTTTGTTGCCAAGTTCCTATGCGTTAGCGGAATGCCGGATAAGGCAGAAGCCGCTTGTGCTGCGCTAATTCCGGGTATTATTTCGTAGCCGATACCCGCTTTATTAAGCGCGATCGCTTCTTCAGAGCCGCGTCCGAAAATATTCGGGTCGCCACCTTTCAATCGCACGACTGTTTTGCCTTCACGAGCCTTTTCGATTAGGATTTTGATGATTTTATCTTGCGTTTGAGTATGACTGCCAGGTGATTTGCCGACATCTATCAATTCGGCTTCAGGCGATACTTCCGCAAGAAAGCGCGAGCCACCCAAACGGTCAAACAAGACACAATCAGCCGCACGCAGCTTTTCCAGCGCTTTTAAAGTGATTAATTCCCTGTCGCCGGGACCTGCGCCAACGATATATACAAAACCTTCTTTATTCATCTTAATTCAAAAGAATATAAATAACAAATATAAGAAAGGTTCGCTGTATTAGAAAATGACAATTTTAAGTGAGTTTATAAAATAAATTCATAATTAATACTTCTATACCTACTTATTATAATTTGCGTAATACTTAGCGCAATTTCATCAACTAAAACAAGATAAAAATGTCGTTCAATGTTGGAATAATTGGTACTGGTTACGTCGGTTTGGTTTCGGGCATAACGTTTGCTGCGACCGGCAATCGAGTGTTTTGTCTTGATATAGACGAAGAAAAAATTGAAATGCTGAAAAAGGGCATCAGCCCTATATTCGAGCCGGGCCTCGATGTGTTGCTCAAGCAAGTGCTGAACGAAGGTATGATTAAGTTCACATGTAATTTGGAGGAAACCGTCATCGGCTGCAAGCTGATTTTTCTTTGCTTGCCGACACCGCCGAACGAAGATGGCTCTGCCGATTTGAGTCGAGTGCTGGATGTAACAGAAAAGATTGCTACTATTATCAAGGATAAAAACATCACCGAACGGAAAATCATTATCAACAAAAGTACCGTTCCGGTTGGCACTGCCGAGAAATCACGCGCCATTTTCGACCGCATCATACCCGGCGTGGAAATTGACGTGGTCAGCAATCCGGAATTTCTGCGCGAAGGATATGCAATCGACGACTCGATGAAACCCGATAGAATCGTTATCGGCACTTCGAGCAAATATGCCGAAAAAATACTGCTGGATTTGTATCAGCCGTTTGTCCGCAGTGGCAATCCCATTTATATTATGAATGAAAAAAGTTCCGAAGTTACGAAATATGCCGCAAATTCATTTCTTGCAACAAAAATTTCGTTTATGAACGACCTTTCGGATTATTGCGAGCGAGTAGGAGTCGATATCGAAAGCGTTCGCATCGGAATCGGCTCGGATTCTCGCATTGGCAAGCGTTTCCTCTTTGCCGGAGTCGGTTTTGGCGGTTCATGCTTCCCGAAAGATGTGCGTGCGTTGCTGCACTCGGCAAACGAAGCCGGAGCGCCGCTCAGCATTGTTCAAGCCGCCAATGAAGTAAACTACAAACAAAGCAACAGATTCTTCGAATTGATATCCAAACGCTTTAACAACAATCTTGCCGGTAAGCGTTTCGCAGTCTGGGGGCTGGCATTCAAGCCCAATACCGATGATGTTCGCGAGGCGCCAGCATTTCGGATTATCGACAAACTGTTGGAAAATGGAGCTGAAGTAAATGCTTACGATCCTCAGGCTATTGATAATACTAAAAAAGTCTATGGCAATAAAATCAATTATGCCACAAGCAAATACGAAGCTTTGAACTCGGCTGACGCATTGTTGATAATCACGGAATGGAACACATTCCGTAATCCAGATTTCGATGAAATCAAGTCTGCTTTGAGCGAACCTGTTATTTTCGATGGTCGCAACCTATTCGATTTGGAAGAAATGAGCAACATGGAATTCGAGTATTACTCAATCGGAAGAAAGTATGTTAATTCTAAAATTAACATCCAATAATCTTTACATTGAAATAGATGGACTCCGCCCCCAAAAGGCAGAGTCCATCTAACAAATTTTATATTATTTCCCTTCCAGCTTTTTAATTAAATTCAACGCCGAGCCTGCCTTAAACCATTCAATTTGAGCGTCATTATAGCTGTGATTGACGGCAATTGTTTCGTTTGAGCCGTCGGCATGGTGAATGACAAGATGAAGCTGCTTGCCTTCAGCAAAACTGGTTAGACCTATTAAATCGAAAGTATCATCTTCCAAAATCTTGTCGTAGTCTGCCTTGTCGGCAAAAGTGAGAGCGAGCATACCTTGTTTCTTTAAATTAGTCTCGTGGATGCGTGCAAAAGAGCGCACCAACACAACTCGCACGCCGAGATGGCGCGGTTCCATTGCGGCATGTTCGCGCGAAGAACCTTCGCCATAGTTTTCGTCGCCGACAACGATTGAACCGATACCTTGAGCCTTGTAATATCGTTGAACATCAGGCACTCCGCCGTATTCGCCGGTCAATTGGTTCTTTACCGAATTAGCCTTGTCGTTAAAGAAATTGATTGCGCCGGTCAGCAAGTTATTCGATATATTATCCAAGTGTCCTCGGAAGCGCAACCATGGTCCCGCCATAGAAATATGGTCGGTTGTGCATTTGCCCTTCGTCTTGATTAACAGGCGCAGTCCCATTAAATCCTTGCCATCCCAAGGAGCGAACGGTTCGAGCAGCTGCAATCGTTCCGATGTTGGCGAAACGATGATTTGCACCGACGAGCCGTCCTCGGCAGGCGCGATATAGCCAGGGTCCTCGACTCCAAAGCCTTTCGGAGGCAGTTCCATGCCCGTCGGTTCGTCAAGTTTGACGTCTGTGCCGTCGGCATTTTTCAAAGTATCTTTCATTGGGTTGAAAGTCAAACGACCGGCAATCGCCATTGCCGTTACTATTTCCGGCGATGCCACAAAGCTGTGTGTATTTGGGTTACTATCGGCGCGTTTGGCGAAATTGCGATTGAAGGAAGTAATTATAGAATTTTTCTCTTGTTTATCGGCTCCGGGGCGCGCCCATTGACCGATGCAAGGCCCGCAAGCGTTTGTCAGCACGATGCCGCCGATTTTAGCGAATGTATCAATAAACCCGTCTCGTTCAATTGTATAGCGGACGGTTTCCGATCCCGGGGAAATCATAAATTCCGACTTCACTGTCAACTTCTTTTCAACGGCTTGACGGGCTAGCGAGGCGGCGCGGGAAATGTCTTCGTACGAAGAGTTGGTGCAGGAACCAATTAAACCTACATCCAACTTTTCGGGATAGCCGTTTTGGAGGACGGCATCGGCAAATTTTGAAAGCGGCCATGCCAAATCCGGCGAGAAAGGACCGTTGATATGAGGTTCAAGCTCGGATAAATTAATATCAATTATTTTATCGTAATATTTTTCGGGATTTAGTGCAACATCTTCGTCCGAGCGCAAGTATTGGGCGATTGAACGGGCTAATTCCGCAATTTCTTTGCGATTTGTCGCTGCAAGGTAATCATACATTTTATCATCGAACTCAAAAACTGATGTCGTAGCGCCGATTTCCGCGCCCATATTGCAAATTGTGCCTTTGCCGGTGCAGGAAATTGTCTTAGCGCCTTCGCCAAAATATTCGACAATGGCTCCAGTGCCTCCTTTGACCGTCAATATTCCGGCGACTTTGAGTATTACATCCTTCGGAGCAGTCCAGCCGCTCAATTTACCGGTTAACCTTACTCCGATTAGCTTTGGAAACTTCAGTTCCCATGCCATGCCAGCCATGACATCGACGGCATCGGCGCCGCCGACTCCGATTGCAACCATACCGAGACCGCCGGCATTAACGGTATGCGAGTCGGTTCCAATCATCATACCGCCCGGAAATGCATAATTTTCTAAAATGACTTGATGGATAATGCCTGCGCCCGGTTTCCAGAAGCCGATTCCGTATTTTTGGGAAACCGATGCGAGAAATTCATATACTTCCTTATTGGTTACTAAAGCTGAGGGCAAATCACTTGTCGCTCCGGCTTTAGCGACAATCAGGTGGTCGCAATGCACAGTTGAAGGTACAGCAGTACGTGCTTTTCCGGCTTGCATGAATTGCAGTAGCGCCATTTGAGCCGTTGCGTCCTGCATTGCGACTCGGTCGGGCGCAAAATTGACGTAATCGGCGCCGCGTTCGAATACTTTCAAAGAGTTCTGGTCAAATAAATGAGCATAAAGGATTTTTTCGGATACTGTCATTGGGCGTCCAAGAACCGCTTTGGCTCTATCGACCTTCGAGGCGAATTCTAAATAATGCTTGCGGAGCATTTCGATATCGAATATCATTGGCTCTCCCGATTTGTTAGAAAAATGTATTTGGTTTTGGGCGATTTTTTATAAAAACAATCTTATAAAAATAATAAAAAAATATCTATTTTTGTAGTTATT
>CAYLSY010000130.1:0-7261 GCA_964386275.1 uncultured Hyphomicrobiales bacterium | reverse complement strand
CGCTTAAAATTATAATTCATAACTTATAACTTATAACTTATAAATCATAACTATCCAAAGAACATACGAATTAAAATAAAGGTCAATGACAGATGGAGAAACCAACAAAAGCGCCACAATCCAAGTCGATACCGCGTCGCGGATTTTCAAAAATATCCATTAGAATTGCATCTCCGGACGATATATTGAACCGCTCACACGGTGAAATAACAAAACCGGAAACAATTAACTATCGCTCCTTCCGCCCCGAAAAAGACGGTTTGTTCTGCGAAAAGATTTTCGGTCCGATACGCGACTGGGAATGCGCCTGCGGTAAATACAAACGAATTCGGTACAAAGGCATTGTTTGCGACCGTTGCGGCGTCGAGGTAACGCAAAAATCGGTGCGCCGCGAACGTATGGGGCATATAATGCTTGCCGTTCCGGTAGTTCATATTTGGTTTTTAAGAACGCTTCCCAGCAAAATTAGCGCAATACTCGGCATGCCGACCAAGGATGTCGAGCGCATTGTTTACTACGAATCATATATCGTTGTTCAACCCGGTAAGACCGGTCTTCAGAAGAACGACTTGTTGACCGAAGAGCAATATCTCGAAGTAATGTCTTCATTAACTGAAGCAGAGCGCAATTTGGATTTCGAAGACCCGAACAAGTTTATTGCCTTAATCGGTGGCGAAGCAATCAAGGAATTGCTAAAACGCGTTGACCCCGAAGAAGACTATATTCAACTTAAGGCACAGCTGAAAGAAGAAACAACACAAGCAAAGAAAGCCGATTTGCTTAAGCGTCTTCGAATATTGGACTGCTTCCGCAATCCGCCGCCCGACACAATCAACCGTCCCGAATGGATGGTCTTGGACGTCGTGCCGGTAACTCCGCCGGATTTGCGTCCATTGGTACCGCTCGAAGGCGGACGCTTTGCGACATCGGATTTGAATGACCTTTACCGTCGCGTTATCATTCGCAATAATCGATTGAAACGACTTATCGATATAAAAGCTCCAGAGGTGATTTTGCGCAACGAAAAGCGCATGCTTCAGGAAGCTGTCGATGCGCTATTCGACAACAGCCGCCGCTCGGTTCGCAGCGAATCTCAGCGCGCGCTCAAGTCATTGTCCGATACATTGAAAGGCAAAAACGGACGTTTCCGTCAGAACCTGCTTGGCAAGCGCGTCGATTACTCTGGGCGTTCGGTTATCGTTGTCGGTCCGGAATTGAATCTTCATGAGTGCGGTCTGCCGAAAGATATGGCTGTCGAGCTTTTCAAGCCGTTTATCATTCGCAAGCTTATTGAACGCGGACATGTAAAAACGGTGAAGAGCGCAAAAAAAATGGTCGAGCGCAAAACAAACGAGGTTTGGGACATACTCGAGCGCGTTATCGAAGGGCATCCCGTGCTGCTCAACCGCGCTCCCACGTTGCACCGCCTCGGTATTCAGGCATTCCAGCCGCGTTTGGTCGAGGGCAAGGCAATTCAGTTGCATCCGCTTGTATGTACGGCTTTCAACGCCGACTTCGACGGCGACCAAATGGCTGTCCACGTGCCGATTAGCTACGAAGCACAGCTCGAAGCGCTGCTTCTGATACTCGCTCCGCACAATATAATGCACACGCAGAACGGCGACCCTATTGCAGTGCCTTCGCAGGACATGGTTTTGGGTGTTTATTATCTTACGAAACTGCGTCATGGCGCAAAAGGTGAAAATAAGTTCTATGCCAATGCCGAAGAGGTAATTATTGCTAATAATTCCGGCGCATTGGATATTCACGCACGCATTAAAGTTCGCTGGCATACCGGCGAAACGCTCGATACAACTGCAGGACGCGTTATTTTTAACCAAATCGTGCCTGAGGAAATTGGTTATTTGAACGAATTGCTGACAAAGAAGCGCCTCCGCCAAATTATCGGTATATGTTTCCGCAAAGCTGGTTTGGCAAAGACAGTCGCATTTCTTGACGCATTAAAAAATATCGGTTTCAGCTATGCCACACGTGGTGGATTGTCCGTAAGTATTGCCGACGTGCTTGTGCCATACGAAAAAGAGGGCATAATTGATTTGGCGCAAAAGAAAATTGACGAAATAGAAATGGCTTACCAAAACGGCGTCATCTCGAGCGGCGAACGTTACAACAAAATCATTGACACTTGGTCGACTGCTACAAACCGCGTCGCCGATAAACTCTATTCTGAACTATCAAAGGCAAATGACGGTTTCAACACATTCTGGATGATGCTCGATTCGCAAGCCCGTGGCTCAAAAGAGCAAATCCGTCAGCTTGCCGGAATGCGCGGCTTGATGGGCAAACCGAAGAAATCGCTGTCCGGTTCGACTGGTGAACTGATTGAAAACCCAATTATATCGAACTTCAAGGAAGGTTTGTCGATTCTTGAATACTTCATATCGACTCACGGCGCCCGCAAAGGTCTTGCCGATACCGCTTTGAAGACTGCCGACGCTGGTTACTTGACTCGCCGTTTGCATGACGTCGCCCAAGACGTCATTATTTCGGGACACGATTGCGGTACTATCCGCGGGGTCGAACTTACTGCCCTAAAAGACGGCGAAGAAGTGAAAGAGCCGTTGTTCGAGCGTATTTTGGGACGCGTTACATTGCTCGACGTTACTGACCCGCTTACCGGCCGTTTGATATGCCCCAAAGGCGAAATTATCGACGAAGATATAGCCCGTGAAATTGAGCAGACTTCTATTGAATCCGTTACTATTCGCTCGGTATTAACTTGCGAATCGCGTCAAGGGGTATGTGCTAAATGTTATGGTAGAAATCTTGCGACTGGTAAACTTGTAGATATAGGAGAAGCAGTCGGCACGATTGCCTCGCAGTCCATCGGCGAACCCGGCACGCAGTTGACTTTACGTACGTTCCACACCGGTGGTACAGCTTTGTTGGTTGCATCGCAATCATCGGTTACGGCAAAATTCGACGGTATAATTCAATTCGACAATGTCAGAATTGTTAGCTATGAAGAAGACGAAAGTCAGGTGCAAGTCGTAGTAAGCCGCTCCGGCACCATCAATCTTGTTGATTCCGAGAGTAACCGCGTTCTGACGAAATACGATGCAACTTATGGTGCTGTGTTAAAAGTTCGCGATGGCGAAAGGGTTTCCAAAGGACAAATGATTTATGAGTGGGACCCCTATAACTCGACAATTATCACTGAAGAAGCCGGAAAAGTTCGTTACCGCGACCTGTTACCGAACGTTACTTACCGTGAAGTCAACGACGAGCAGACTGGACATATCTCGAAGGTCGTTGTCGACTCGCGCGACAGAACAAAATCGCCAACAATCGAAATTGTGGACGATAATGGCAAGGTATTGAAAACTTATAGCATTCCGACGAAAGCACAAATTCGTGTTGACGATAATGAAATGGTCGGAGTCGGCTCGCCGCTGGTCAAGATTCCACGTGACTTGGGGCGTATGCGCGACATTACCGGTGGTTTGCCTCGTGTAACCGAGCTTTTCGAAGCCCGCGCGCCACAAAATCCGGCAATCGTTTCGGAAATCGACGGCATTGTCTCTTTTGATAAACCAAAACGCGGTCAAAGAGTGATTGTCGTTACGTCGCTCGACGAAAAGACTCGTATGGAATACCTTGTTCCAATCGGTAAATACATCCTCGTTCAGGAAGGCGACTTTGTTCGTTCGAGCGACCGCTTGACCGAAGGCTCTATTAATCCGCACGATATTTTGCGTATCAAAGGTCCGAATGCCGTTCAGGAATATCTAGTGAACGAAATACAGGAAGTCTATCGTATGCAAGGCGTTAAGATTAACGACAAGCATATCGAAGTCATCGTTCGCCAGATGCTTCAAAAGCAAAAAATTACTGATTCTGGCGATTCTTGCTTCCTTGAAAACGACAATATCGACCGTATTCGTTTCATCGATGAAAACGAGAAGCTGAAAAACCAAGTTGTAATAATAGAACCCGGCGATACTAAGATGAAACCCGGGCAATTGGTTCAGCGCCGTCGCGTAAGAGAAATCAACAATGAAATGAATAAAAAGGGTAAAAAGCCATGCGAGTTCAGACCAGCTGAACCGGCTACGGCTGAGCCTTTGCTGCTCGGCATTACGCAGGCCTCGTTGACTACGGAAAGCTGGATGTCGGCTGCATCGTTTCAAGAAACGACTCGAGTTCTATCTGACGCTTCTGTTGCAGCCAAGGTTGATAATTTAATCGGATTGAAGGAAAATATCATTTTAGGACAATTGATACCGGCTGGCACCGGATTGCGTAAATATCAAGAAATGCAGGTTATTAGCGAAGTCGGTAATATTTTTGGAAGAGCTGAAGATGAAGAAGCAACGGCGACTCCCGCCAAGACTGAAGAACCTGTTGAAGTTACTGCCGAATAATAGTCATATATTACAAAAAAATGCCGGTTATGTCCGGCATTTTTTTTTGATAATGTGTAATGATATTATGTATTAAATAAAATCATTAAGTGGCGTTTGCCAACAAATGAAATATTCAGTTTTTTTATGTATAGATTCTTTCGTACAGAATTGAATTGCAATTTTTAAAAGACGCGAAATTCGATTAAATTTGTAATTTATTTAAAATAACACTATAATAATATGTTAAGAATCACAGAGCAAATAGTCCGAGAATATATAAGCAAGAGTAAAGGTAAGCTGATAGCTGTAATCGGCGATGTAATGCTGGACAGGTACTTTTGGGGTTCGGTGTCGCGGGTTTCGCCCGAAGCGCCGGTGCCGGTAATAGATTTGGAACGCGAGACATATCATTTGGGCGGCGCCGCAAATGTTGCGAACAACCTGAAATCGCTCGGCGTCGAGCCATTGCTTTGCGGATTGGTCGGGAACGACGAATCAGGCGAGATTTTCCGCCGTATAGCAACGGAAAACGGTATAAGAACTGAGGGATTATATCAGGACAACAACCGACCAACAACCGTTAAAACGCGTATTATAGGTAATAATCAGCATATAGCTCGGCTCGACCGCGAAATAACCGATACTATGACTCCCGGAAGCCATGATTATATTTATAATATTATCCAATCACATAAAGACTTGGCCGGCATAATCTTTCAGGACTATAACAAGGGCGCATTGACCGAAGATTTGATACGCGAAGTAACGGATTTGGCTTTGACGAATGAAATACCGATTTTTGTCGACCCCAAATTTCGAAACTTCTTCAGCTTTCTGCATTCGACTGTTTTCAAACCTAATAAGAAAGAAGCATCTACTGCCTTGAATATGAACATCAACAGCAAAGAGCGAATTATTGAAGCCGGCAAGAAGCTGCTCGACGAATTGAAATGCCAAAATGTGCTGCTGACGCTCGGCGCCGACGGGATGATGCTTTTTGAAAGCAATGGAGATATTTTTTCGGTTCCAACTCGCGCCAGAAAAGTATCAGATGTTTCTGGCGCCGGAGATACGACAATAGCGACATTAGCCGCTGTCATCAGCGGAGGCGCTTCGGTGGTCGAAGCAGCTTCGATAGCCAATTTTGCCGCCGGTGTCGTTTGCGAAGAACCGGGAATCGTTTCGATTACTGAAGAAAATTTAATTCGTTCTATTAAGTATTATATTGATAATGGTGAACAAAATGAATTATGACATTGACAATATTTTCAACTCATACAGCAGCATAGCTGTTGTCGGAATGTCCAAAAATCCGTTAAAAGCTGCATTTTCGGTACCGAACTTCTTTATTGGTCAAGGTTACAAGGTAACGCCGGTTAACCCAACTGCAACAGATATTGCCGGAAAGCGCTCCTATCCAACGCTCAGCGCAATTCCTATCGACATAGACATCGTCAATATTTTTCGTCCGTCGGAAGATGTTTTACCGATTGTCGAAGAAGCGATTGAGCGAAAAAAAATTCGCGGCGATATCCACGTTATTTGGCTGCAAGAAGGAATCGTTTGCGAAAAATCCAGAAAATTGGCTGAAGAAAATGGTATAATTTTTGTTCAAGATATGTGTATGTATAAAGAATACCTTGGAATGAAGAATAGAACCTGATTATACGCTAAGGCGGATTACCGCAGAAAAATTTATTATTCATGCAAATAAAAGTAAACATATCAAGACTTTTTTTAATCCATGCCATATTTTTTGTGGCAGCTGTGTCTTTTGCTTTTGCGCAAACCAGTTATACACTTGAAACGAAGAATGGAAAAAAAATTACGCTCAAGACACATTCAATCGGAGGTAAAGATTATATTTCGTTACAAGCATTTGCAGCGGCTGCTTTTCCGGGTTCGACGACAAGGAATTCTTCAATTGCTTATAATAAATCTGTGATTCAGTTTTTTCCTAAATCGTTTTTCGTTTTACTCGAAGGCGCTGGTGGACGGCATGTTGCCCAAATGACGCTGCCGACTTTGAGCGACGGCAAAAATTTCTTTTTGCCTTGCCCATCAGTATTCAAAGCTTTGAATGCGCTTCAGCTCTATGATGTGAGGCTAAAGTCCAAAATTATCACTTTATCGAAATATACTCCGCAAACCGAAAGCCGAGATGAATTTATTGCCACAATAAGAAAAACCGTCTCGTCGGAAGATGTTCCGATGGCGCAGCTTCATTTTAGCGGGAATGAATTTGTTTATGAGGATACAAGTGAACAGTCGCAGAGCGAAGATACTGGTTCAAAACCCGAATATTTGGATGATTTTTATAGTAATGAGATTAGCGAATGGTCAATTAATAATGTTGATACTCAATACAATTCGATTCATTACCATCCGTCGCCGGTTTCTGAAGAACACTCAAGTAAGCTTGATGAAATAATATCTCAATACAATGAGCAAATCACAAGATTGAATGAGGTTATCGATAATTACAATTATGAATTGTCGAAAAGCCATCATCGCATTGAAGGACTGAATGACGAAAATAAAACTCTATACAAAACATCCGATTCACTTAAATTTCGTGTTCTTGAGTTGGAAACTCGGATTGATTCCCTTGAAGCCTGCATTAATTATTTGATTTTGAGTCTAAGTCAACAGTTTTCCGATGAACAGGATAACGACCAAAATAATAATCGGCAGCAAATTCCGGTTTCCGAGCAATCTGCCGCCGATAATAAAACAAAAAATAGCGAACAATCGAACAAAAGAAGCGCTATTCAATCCAGCCAATCTAATAATTTACCCGAAGGCTACAAACCAAATAACTACTACCTACCTAAGAAATTAGTACGCAAGGAACTCGATAAACCTTTGAAGTAAGTGGCGAACTCCCACTTTTC
>CAYLSY010000129.1:0-7319 GCA_964386275.1 uncultured Hyphomicrobiales bacterium | reverse complement strand
ATTGAACATGGAAAGCAACTTCGTGTGCCCATGAAGTGAATACTCAATATTTCGCTGAGCAAAGCCGAAAAGCTGAGCGGACATTATCAGGTCTAAAGTTTAACTCATTTTTTATTTATAGTAAATTTTCATTATATTTGGTGGCGAATGCCACTTTGTATAGCTAAAACAATGTGAATAAAAAGAAACAAGTGCATAATTTAAAATATATTTCATGTTTTTATGAAATAGTATGATAACATAGAACAAAATGCTTCCATGCTGCGTTTTATTTCATTACATTAACCGATTTAATACTTAAATACTATGATTTTATCCGCAAGTTTTCCGTCGCGCTATTTTCAGGGACCTGGTCTCATTAAGAAACTGAGCGAATTGTCCGTTTCGTTTGGCAACAAGCCATTACTGCTTTGTTCGCCCACAATTTTAAATAATGTTATTCCCGAACTTACAAAAGCTGGTCAGTCTTTTTCGAATTTTGTAATAGAAGGGTTCAATCGCGAGTGTTCATGGAAGGAAATCGAGCGCATCGAAGCCATAGCAAAGGAAAACTCCCGCGATTTCATAATCGGCTTCGGCGGCGGTAAAGTCATGGATACCGCTCGTATTGTTGCCGACAGGCTATCATTGCCGATGGCAGTTATTCCGAGCATTGCTTCAACAGACGCTCCCACAGCTTCTGTATCTGTAGTTTATACCGAGAGTGGTGTTGTTCAAGATATTATCGCATTCAAGAAAAATCCGGATTTAGTGTTGGTTGACACCGAAATAATCGTCAAATCGCCGGTCAGATACTTGGTTGCGGGGATGGGCGACGGACTTGCCACTTGGTTCGAAGCCGCCGCTTGCGAAAAGAACCATGCAAAAAACATTGCAGGCAACAACGGCACGCTAACGGCATTTGCCATTGCAAAGCTATGCTGTGAAACAATTCTTCATTACGGTTACGAAGCTAAACTCTCGAACGAAGCAGGAGTCGTAACGCCAGCATTCGAGCATATCGTCGAAGCCAACACGCTGATGAGTGGTTTGGGATTCGAAAACGGCGGACTCGGCACATCGCATGCAATTCACAACGGATTTACTGTGCTGCCGGCAACGAAGAAGTATTACCACGGCGAAAAAGTCGCTCTCGGACTGCTTGTATCCTTGTTCTTGACTGATAAATCCGTGGATGTAATTGATGAACTGTACGACTTTTGCGAGAAAATCGGATTGCCGACAACTTTGGCTGAAATCGGCATAGGCGATGCCACAAAAGAAGAGCTGTTCTTGGTTGCCGAGCGCGCCTGCCAAAAGGGCGATTCCATGTTCAACGAAATGCCTGACGCCACGCCCGAAAAAGTTTATGCGGCAATCGTCTTGGCGGATACGTACGGAAGAGATAGGAAATGATTGAATTTGAAAAGGTTAATTAACATATTTTTTTTAATGATAATAGTATTAGCGCCTGCCTGCAACCCCTTCGCTCCGAAATTAGACGACGGCGCCGGCTCTAATCCCATTATCACAGACCAAATGTCGATTGAAGGCGTCTTCGAAAACTTCCGCTATTCCTATATTTTCAAGGATACTCTGGTTTACGGCAAGCTGTTGGCAGATGATTTCATGTTTATCTACCGCAATTATGATTTGGGTGTCGATGTCTCGTGGGGACGCGAAGAAGACATGCGAACTACTTGGGGGCTGTTCAACACGGCGCAATCCATCGATTTGATTTGGAACGAAGTCATTGTATCCGTCGGAGATTCGCTCGTGCGGGACATTTCACGTGGTTTTAACATGACTATTGTGTTTTCGCCTACGGATAACGTGCCGATTCAAGGCAGGGCTTATTTCCGATTAGCCCGCAGCGAGGTTACCGACCCATGGAAAATCCAGACTTGGCGCGACGAATCGAATTATTAACAAAAATGGACTCCCTTCAACAGTAGAGTCCATTTTATCTAAATCTCTTTATAATCAGTTCTTATTCGGTACAACCACCCAGCGATTATTTTTTGCCGTTTGAAACATTGTCGGCTTGTCTGTTGTCGGCGGAGCCTGCTGATGGCAATTCGAACATTGAGCCAAAGCAGGTTTCCGTGCCGCCAACGCCGTATCTGTAGCTAACTTTGTTTCGTGGCAGCCGATGCAGTTCTTGTGCATTGCATCGGAATACGACAGAGTATAAAATGTCTTGAGCGTTTTTGTCTTTGCGTCATCAGGGAATAAGTCGTTATGGCATTTCAGGCAAAGAGCCGTTGCCGCAGCCATGTTGTTACGGAACTCGCTGCCCTTGCTTGCGTCTTCGCTGTGGCACTTGAAGCAATCCAAGTTTGCGCCGCTTGACGAGCTATGCCAATCGTGCCGAAAGGCGTCTCCTTGCGCATACATGTCGTTATGGCACTCGAAACATTGAGTGGACTTGTCTTTCGGCTTGTTCATGTGGTGGCATGTGCCGCAGCCAAGCTTTAGAGAGTCTGAATGAAAAGCGTGCTTGAAAGAAACAGCATAACCGTCGCGATTGCCGTCAATCAGCAGCGTATCGGTGCCTCGTGCCTTGAAGACAGGCGTTTTCGGTATACCCTTGGAATCGAGTTTGTCGCCGGAAATTGCCGCAAACGCAAAACCGAATGCCAAAACGAAAGCGAATGTGAATTTAACGCGGTTCGCCACTTTAGTCGGACCGAGGTAAACGCGATTGGCGCTAAATTTCGGCACTGCCAATGGGTCTGAATCCGGGTCAACCGGTTTTTCGTCCCATACATTATAATTTTCAATGAAATAAAAGAACACGAGCATCGCCAGCGAAACCACTCCAGCCGAAATGGCAAGCTCCATCCACGAGGGGAAGTAAAACGAGCCGATGTTCGATAAATTGTTCAAATGCGTTAACCCGCCGACATTCAATCGGTTGAAAACAACGCCGATAACGCCCGATAGAGCGCCGATGTATAGGAAATTAATATTCGAACGCAATTTCGGAATAGCGAAAATCAGTAGTGGTATGATTACCATTACAAAATATTCAAGCCAGAACAGCGCTGCGCCGGTTGTTCCGTCGAATAGAAACGGCGAGGCGCCGCGAATGATAATGTCTGCAAAACGAAATACCGTGTAAAAGCAAAGCATAAACACGGCAATATTTGACAGCTTATCAAGTATATGCTTTTCATGCTCTTTTTTATAAAGATAAGACGAGGTCATGCTTTCGACCATAACCATCATCAAACCGAGGCAAATTGCCGAAACGAAAAAGATTATCGGCAAAACCGGTGACCACCAAAGTGGATGCAGCCTATAGGGCATCGCAAGGAACAAACTGCCGAGCGATGATTGATGCAGCGTCGAAAGCATAATTCCAGCAATAACAAGCGGAATGCGGATTTTGAAAAGCAGCTTGTGGATTTTGGCAAGCAGCGATAAATTAGGAAAACGCTCCAAGACGACCGGCATAAATTCCAAGAACAGCACCGTTAAATAAAGCATGACACACCAGCCGACTTCGAATAGCGGCGAATGCGGATTCCAAAAGATGATCATGTGCCAAATGTTCCACGGCAAGCCCAAATCGAAAAGCAGCCCGACCGCAACGGCAATATAGCCGAGGAATGCAGTTAAAATAGCGGCGCGGGCAACAGGATGAAATGATTTTTTGCCGAAAATGTAGTTGAAAGCGGCAATCACAAATCCCCCTGCGGCAAGGGCAACTCCGCCCATGACGTCGAACCCAATCCAAAAGCCCCACGGGTGATTGTCCGTCAAATTAGTCGTAGCTCCCAATCCAAAGAGAAATCGCGTGATTCCGACCGCCAATGCAATGCCGAGAATGACCCATAAAACGGTTTTAAACTTACTGATTCTTTCCATCTTCGGCATCCTTTATTTCGTTTTCAACTGATTTTCTTCTTTTTGTTATCCAATAAATGCTTGTCATAACCGCTCCCATGCCCAAAAATGCGTACGGCACCGAACCCATTGCAACGCTTGTCAAATCGGCATACGAGTCGTCGAAACCGGGTTCGCCGAGCAGATGTTTGCCTTTTTCGAGCCGATTGCTGTAATAAATGAGAAAGTCGAGCGGACAATCCTTTGCGGTGATATACATTACGTTGGTGCCTCCGGCTTCCTTTTCGCCGTAAATCGTCGGATGATACAAATCGGGCTGAGCAGCAATACGCCGTCGAGCTTCGAGCAGCAATTCCTCGCGGTCGCCGTAAATCGTCGCTCCGGTGGGACATGCCTTAGTGCAGGCGGGTTGCTGCAATTTGCCGTTTTTGATATTTTCGGCGCAAAGAATACACTTACGGATGTATGGCACGGTCGAATCCCAGTCGTAGCGCGGAATTCCGTAAGGACATGCCATCATGCAATAGCGGCAGCCGAGGCATTTTCCGCTGTCGTAAACAACGGCGCCGGTTTCGGTTCTGTGCAATGCACCTACCGGACAAGCCGCTTCGCAAGCCGGATGCTCGCAATGGCGGCATTGTTTGCGGACGTAATATTTGCCGTTTGAAAGCACGGATGTCCAATTGCGTGCCGATAGCCCGTCATTTTTCTGCCATTGGCGCGGTTTGTCGGGCGGAAGTTCGTTTGCCAGCTTGCAAGCCGTAACGCAACTGTTGCAGCCGATGCACTTGGTAATATCTGTTAAAATGGCTTTTTCGCTTGCTTTCATAGTTTACGTCCTTCCTTTCCGAGTATCTTCTCGACGTTTTCGCCTGCTCTGGGAACAAATTTCCATGCGCGTGCCGTAACCCATTGGCTCAGCGGCAGCAGAACACAATGGGCGATTTTCGTGAACGGCAGCAATATAAAAATTATATTGCCGCTAAGCATATGAATAATAATAAATGTCTTGTATGTGTCGGGCGAAACCGCCGCATTAGCGCATATCAAGCCGGTGATAAAAGGAATCATTAATAGTATTAACCATAGGTAATCCTGCTTACGGCTGATTGCTCTAGTCGTTTTATGTGAAATCCTTAAAATAAGCAGTAAAAATGCTGTTATAACCGTTAAAACTGAGAGCAGGTCGGCAGTGTGCTTCGGCAATGTGATTCCGAGCCAGCTTATTCCGATTGAATTTTGAAATAATAAAGCGTGGTCAAAAAGTAACAGCGGGGTTAGCAGCAATCCTATATGAAAAAGAATGGATACAACGGCATAAACGGGCTTGGTACGAAATGCACGGAACGGCAGAACTGTGCCTATCGTCATTTTCCGAACAAACGATACCGGAATGGTTTTATCGCCAGCTTTTGCTTTTGCCTCGAAACCGTTTGCCAGCGAGATGAAAATCACCCTTGCCAGCCCGAGCAGCATTACCGCAAACGAGAACCTGAACATCGGACCTTTTACAAATTCATAAAGTTCATCCATTAACTTTTCCTTTAATAAAAATGAAATGAAATAATTTTACGTATTAAATTTTTTTCAAATCCCCTTTTATTGAATTGTGGCAACACCACCTTACTCGAACACAATCGCTTTAAGTATCAAATCATGCAAACCGAGCAGCTCGCCGTCGACATTATTATCCTCCATCAGCTCGCGTACTTGTTTTTTGCAGTTTGCGCATGGTGCAACGACATAATGCGCACCGGTGGCTCGGATTTGCTCCGCCTTTTTCACGCCGGAAATATGAGTTCTGTATTTGCGAATTTCATCGATGGAAACCGTGCCGCCGCCGCCGCCGCAACAGTAATTATCCGTTCCTGTCGGCGTCATTTCGACGAAATCGGAACAAAACGCTTTCAGCACTTCACGCGGCTCGTTGATTATCCAGCCTTGGCGTGCGATATTGCACGGGTCGTGATACGTAACGCGCTCGGTAACTTTCGTCGGGTCGAATTTGACTTTGCCTTCTTTCCACAATTTATGCGTAAGTTGTAAGATATTAACGAGTTCCGGGCAGTCCGAGCCGTGCCAGTATGTTTTCAGAAATGTTGCGCTGCGGGTTGCATGGCCGCATTCGCCAATAAGGACTTTCTTTGCCCGAAGGCGGCGAACTTCCTCTTCGATTTTACCCAAAACACGCTCCAACACCAAGTCGCTGTAAAACAATCCATAATTGATTGCATCGAAATACTTTGAGCTGATTGTCCATTTGACTCCGGCGGCATGAAGCACTGCCGCAATACCCATAAGCGTTTCGGCTTCCATCAGGTAATCCGAAACAGGCGCAAAGAAGATGTAGTCGGCATCTTCGACATCGATTGGAAATTTGATGTCGATACCGAAAGTTTCTTGCAGTTCTTCTTCGAGGAATTCGAGAGAGTCTTTCATGGCAATCAGCGGAATGGCTGATGTGTTGCCGGTTTCGCCATGGAGTTGCTCGCGAGTCGAAATCACCAACGCGCGTGGCGTTAGGTTCATTTCCGCTAAAATATAACGTCCAAGGTGGGTCAACAAGCCGTGGTCAATGCCCGAGGGACATTCCAGCACACATTTCCGGCAGGCGGTGCAATTCCAAAGACTATGCTGCATTTGCGAAATATGCTCATCGGTAAGTTCGAAACCGCCGAAAACACGCCCGTAAAGCGAACCTTCGAGCGAAAAATAGCGGCGGTAAATGCTCAGCAGCAGTTCCGAGCGCCAACACGGCACGTCTTTGACATCGCCTGTCGTTTGGTAAACATGGCAAACTGTTGTGCAGCGAGCGCATTTTGCGCTTACTTTTGTGTAGTGTTCGAGAGCCGCACGATAATTGGATTCCTTGAGTATTGCTGCAAATATCCGTAAAAACTCAGCCGGTCGGTCGGTCGGCTCAGTTTTTTCGATATTATACTTCATCTCGGGAATTTCGACGGGCTTTTTTTTGTTCTCTGAAAACATATTTATTATCCAAATAGTTAGTCAAATATAAAAGAGAACCTGCATTTTAAAACACAGGCTCTCTAAGTATTTCAATCGATTTTCAGGATTTCTTTGATTGTCGCAATCAATTTATCCTTGTCAATTGGCTTCTCGAAGTAAGCCGTTGGAGGATGAACCTGACGACGTGTTTTGATAAAGTTCTCAAACTGATGCGTAACGCCGGTGATGATGATAATCGGAATATTTTTCGTCGTTTCGTTTTCCTGCAAATCGCGGAAAGCGCGGACTCCGGTTTCTTCCGGCATAGTTATGTCGAGTGTGATTAAATCCGGCTTTTCGGCGACGGCTTTTTCGAAGCACTGTTTACCGTTTTCGGCTGTGATGACTTCGAAACTGTTGTCTTCGAGCAGCGCCGACAGATATTTGAGAATATCCTGTTCGTCGTCTACAACTAAGATTTTTTTCATAAAAACCCTTTCTTATATTTATTTTGTTGAATTTCTGCTTTAAGAGTTTTT
>CAYLSY010000128.1:0-7365 GCA_964386275.1 uncultured Hyphomicrobiales bacterium | reverse complement strand
AATGGCTTGCAATTATTGTGGGCGGATTTATTGTTTTATCTGTCCTGACGGTTTGCATTTATAAATTTATCAATCCGCCGGTAACTCCTTTAATGCTAATGCGCGTTGTCGAAGGCGCTTACGAAGGAAACAACGTCGGAATTGAAAAGACTTGGAAGCCATATAACGAGATTTCGCCGCATTTCTTCCGGGCTGTAATTGTCGCCGAAGACGGAAAGTTCCTGCGGCACGACGGTTTCGATTGGAAAGCAATTGAAAACGCCAAGAAATTCAATGAGCGAATGAAAGGCAAAAAAATTCGCGGCGCCAGCACGATTTCCATGCAGACAGCTAAGAATGTGTTCCTGCCTCATTCGCGGAATATGGTGCGCAAGGCTTTCGAGGCTTATTTTACTGTAATGATAGAGGCAATTTGGGACAAAAAGCGAATAATCGAAGTATATGCCAATATAGTCGAACTCGGCGACGGCATTTATGGCGTCGAAGCTGCTTCACAAAAATACTTCAATAAACCGGCATCAGCATTGACAAAAGAAGAAGCAGCTTTGCTGGCTGCGGTTCTACCGAATCCTCGCCGTTGGTCTGCAGGCGCGCCTTCTGACTATATCCGCCGCAGGGCTGCCGCCATTCAGGCGCGTATGGGCGGTATTGCTCTGCCGAAATAAATTCTCAGAGTTATAATTATCATGAAATCTCAGCAAACGCCGCTAATGCGGCAATATTCGGCAATTAAAAAGAAGTATCCCGATTCGATTTTGCTGTTTCGGATGGGCGATTTCTTCGAAACATTCGGCGATGATGCGGAAATTACTGCACGCGTTTGCGGTATTGTGCTTACGAAGCGCAATAACGGCGGCGCAATGGATATGCCGCTTGCTGGATTTCCACATCACCAACTAGACAACTATTTGCCGAAACTTGTGCGTGGTGGCTATCGCGTGGCGGTATGCGAACAGCTCGAAGACCCGAAATTTGCACGTGGTATAGTCAAGCGTGGAGTTATAGAAGTCGTTACGCCCGGTGTTGCGCTCTACGACAAGCTGCTCGAAAGCAAAACCAATAACTATGCTCTTGCCATAGCTGTTCCAAGCGGGAAACAATCTAATACAGATTATGGTTTGTCGTTTGTGGATATTTCGACCGGCGAATTTTTTGTGGCGGAAATTCCGCAATCAAAACTAAATAATTTCATCGAAATGCTTGCCCCAGCCGAAGTATTATTTAGCAAATCATCGAAAGAAAAGCTGCAGCCATTTATTGAAAAAACATCCGTAAAACCGGCTATTACCAAGCTCGAACCATGGATATTCGACGAAGAATTCGGTCGGCAAGGGCTTTTGGGGCATTTTAAAACGCATAACCTTAAGGGTTTCGGCATTGATGATTTTACTTCGGCAATCGCCGCCGCAGGAGCGCTTTTGTATTATCTGAACGAGACGCAGCAAACTCAATTGTCGCATATCAGCCGGATTCAGCCTTTCAACCATAGCGATTTCATGCTGCTCGATTATTCGACGCGTCGCAATTTGGAAATTGTCTATTCATACTCCGATAATTCAAGCAACGGCACGCTAATTTCAACTCTAGATAGAACCGCGACTCCAATGGGCGGCAGGCTATTCAAAAGGTGGCTTACTCGACCGTTGATTAAACTCGATGCAATACTCGCTCGACAGGCTGTTGTTGAAGAATTGTTCAATTCAGAGGATATTCGTAAGAAGCTGCGTTCGGCATTGGCTTCCATAGCAGATATTGAGCGAATTGTTTCGAAAATCTGCACCGGCAGGGCAAACCCTAGGGATTTGGCTTTGCTTAAGGACAGTTTGCTTGTCTATGCAAGTATTACAGAAATTATTGCTGCAAGTAACTGCAAAAGCCTAAAAACTTTTGCCGAAAACGCCGCTCCGGCTATTGAAATATCAAAAATTATCGGCAGGGCGGTTTTGGACGAACCGGCAATTCAGTTCGGTAACGGCACGATTTTCAAAAGGGGTTATTCCGCCGAACTAGATTCTTTCGTCGAAGCCAAGCTCTCGGGCAAGGACTGGATTTCGCGCTATCAGGAAAAAGAACGCAACGAAACCGGTATTACATCGCTTAAAGTATCTTACAACTCGATTTTTGGTTATTTCATTGAAGTAACAAATTCGCACAAAAATAAAGTGCCTCAGCATTACCAGCGCAAAGCCACGCTGACCAATGCCGAGCGGTTTATCACGCCTGAATTGAAGGAAATAGAAACCCGCATTCTCAATGCCGAAGCCAAAATACTCGAACTCGAGCAGCAGTTGTTTGCGGAACTCAACGCCGTCTTGGCTGGTAATGTTGAGCAGTTGCAAGTTATTTCAAAGAAAATAGCCAATATCGATTGTTTCCAAAGCTTTGCCGAGATTTCAAAATTATTTAATTACACCAAACCAGAACTTAGCGAATCCTTCGAAATGGAAATCATCGGCGGACGACATCCGGTGGTTGAGCGCTTGCTGCCGATTGGCGAAAAATTCACGCCGAACTCTACCGTTTTTAACGAAAACGGCGAAATGATTCATATTATTACCGGTCCGAACATGTCCGGAAAGTCTTGCTACTTAAGACAAGTCGGTTTGATAGTGCTGCTGGCGCAAATCGGCTGCTATGTGCCTGCCGATAAAGCCAAGATAGGAATAGTTGACCGGATTTTCACCCGCGTCGGCGCACAAGATAATATTACAAGCGGCGAAAGCACATTCCTTGTGGAAATGCAAGAAGCCGCGAATATTATGAACAATGCCACCAGCCGCAGCTTGATTCTGCTCGACGAAGTCGGACGCGGCACCGCCACTTACGACGGCATTTCAATCGCATGGGCAATAGCCGAATATATTCATAACGAAATCCGCTCCAAGACGCTGTTTGCTACGCATTACCATGAATTGAACGAGCTGGCATCGCGCTATGACAACATTGCCAACTACCGAGTTGAAGCGCTCGAAACCGGCGGCACCGTTATTTTTACTCATAAGGTGATGAAAGGCGGCAGCGACCATTCTTTTGGTATTCATGTGGCGCAAATGGCTGGCATTCCTATGGATGTTATCGAGCGTTCAAAGGAAATCATGGCTACTTTGGAAAAGGACGACGAGCCAAGCAATAATAAAAAAAGTCTTAAACCCAAAAGCGAATCACTGAACGCCATCGACATCAAGCGCAAAGCGGCCCAAAGCACACAAATGTCCATTTTCGAATTCCACGACGACGAATTGCGAAGCCGTATCGCTTCTATTGATTTGAACCAACTGACGCCGCTCAAGGCCTTCCAGATTCTTACGGAAATCTATATGGAAATTAAAAGAGCACAGCAATGAAGAGCATAAAGTCAAACAAACTGTTTCCTAACTTGGCGACTTATCTGATTTTTATTTTTATATTAAATACTCAAAAACGCCATTTAGACCTCATTCTTTCGGCTTATTTAATCTTATTTGCCGGGTTGGGCTATTCCGCAGTTTCAGTATTTTCTTATTTAACAAAAACCGATTTCGGCTCGACTAAACATATTACAAACGGTGAATATCGAGTATCGATTTTCGTTTCTTTACTGATTTTTTTTGGCGGACTTTTGAGCTCACTGGTAGTATATGAAAAAAATCTTTCCGTAGCTGCCAGTGGATATTTCACACAAGGATGGCTAATAGCACGCTTCCTATCAATAAACACTCTTCTTGTCTTTTTCGGATTTCTGAAAAAAAAACTCGGTGTAAGAGCATATATTGCAATTAGTCTTGCGATAATAGTAATAGCGTTTACTATTCTAAGCTATGATTACCGCTCGTTATCCGGTTTTCAATATCAAGATACGCTGCTGCCGGTAATTCTTGCCGTTAGTTCGTTTTGTTTTTCGCTTGGTTCTATATTGTTTATGAAATCGCGGACGAAAACCACCGACGAAAAGCCATTGATGGAGGACTTGTCTAAACTGGTTTTTGGTTTCAATATATTTTGGTTCTTCCTGTTCCTATGCGGGATGCTCATTACTTGGTACGGCTCAAGTGGAGCGGAATTGGAGTATTTAATGTCAAAATTGCACGGTAATAATCTAATAGTAACCATAATAGTGATTACTCTTCATTTTGCACTGCCGTTTTTCTTGTTGATAACTGAAGAAATGAAGCAAAAACCGCTATTGGCAAGATTTGCCGGTATTGCGACCTGTGTAGGGTATATTTTTGAGATGTATTGGATAATTATTTAATTATCGTCAAAGTATTCCGAGAAACTGCAGTCGACATGCGAAAGACATTAGGTGGCGGTTACCACTTTTCAAGCGTAAACAATGTGATTTAAAAGAAATATGCGTATAATAAAAATTATTTCATTTTTCTTTATAATAGAATAGCATCAGCTTCCGAGCATTGAAGCATTAAAGTAAATAACATTCTATACCGGCTTTGAAACTAATGCAATTGTAGAATAGCTTCGAATTTCGGCGCAACCGAAGCGATTCCATCCGGCTTGACGTTGCCAAGCGTTAGTTTAAGTGTGTAAGACTCACCCACATAAGCTGAATCGTTCGAAGCATATATCAATCCGTTGATGCCTTAGCTTTAGAGAAAACAAATTTTTATTATTCTTCGCTTCTTTGGGCTTAGATTTGACTGGTTTTTTTGAGAATTTTAAAGAAATTTCAATTCGGAAGAATAATCTGAAAAGCGGTTCCGGATTCATCGGATTTCAATAGTGAGATTTCGCCGCCGTGTTCGGAAATGATTTGATGGACAATACTCAAACCCAAACCCGAACCTTTTTTCTTAGTTGTGAAATACAAATTGAAAACCTTGTCTCGAATATTTTCGGGAATCCCAATACCGTTATCCTCTATGATTATTTCGATAAAATTCTTTTTCTTTTTCGCTGAACATTTGATAACACCACCATTTTCGATGGCATCAATAGCATTGAGCAGAATGTTTAAAAAAGCCTGTTTGATTTTCTCCTTGTCAACTTTTGTAACAAGCTCGTATTGCATATCTCTTTCAATGATAATGTTTTTCGCGTTTGCTTGCGATTCGACGAGGCTTATGGTATCGTTTAGAATCATAGTAACGTCGGCTGATTCCATGCGGAGCTTCGGCGGTTTGGCATAATCGAGGAATTGGTTGATTATACCGTTGACCCTTGCGACTTCGTTTCGGACGGTAGTTGTTAATTTATCGTATTCTTCGACATCGCTTTGTGGTTGAAATTCATGCTGGAAGCGTTGCACTATTATTGAAATTGCGTTCAAAGGATTTCTGATTTCGTGGGCTACTCCGGCGGCAAGTTCGCCCAAGGCATGGATTTTTTCGCGTAACTCCATCATTTTACGCATACGCTTCTGTTCCGTTAAATCGCTGATAACGGCAATTATATTGTCAATTGAGCCGCTTTCGTCCAAAATAACTGACAAACTGACGAGGATGGATTTATTGCTGTCGCCTACTTTGATTTCGACTTCCTGAACGGTACTCTGAGCAAAACCATTAAATAATTTTTGGATATTTAATTCATCATTTGGGAAAACAAGGTCGTAGTCAACACCTGCTGTTGTCGTATCATCCAGACCGAAAAAAGTGCTCGCCGCCTTGTTGATTAATCTGATTTTACGCTCTTTGTCGACAACTAACACGGAATCGGCTATGTTATCCAATATGCTTCCAGTGTAGGTCTTGATTTTGCGATGTTCCAGCTTCAGTTTAGATAGATTTCGCCGAATTATGACGAAACCAATGATTATTGCTCCGAGTCCGGCAACGCTAATCGCAATTATCAGAAGTCTTCCTTTTGAAACGTTTTGAACATGATGAAAATAATCTAGTGAAATGCCGATTCTTGTTAATAAAAATGAGCCGTCATCGAATCGTATACGTTTTATTACTTCGAATATCTCCTCATTTTTGTAAGTTGACAGCCTGCTTAAAGAACTGTCGGCGATAGATGCTTTCCGGAGGTATTCATCTTTTTGGAACGAGCTGAGTTCATCAACATCTTTCGAAGCCGAGTAAATTCCTTCATTGTCTTGCAAAGCTATATAGACAATACCTTCATTATCGCCTATGCTTTGAATCAAATTGCCGATGCCGATTCTTTTCCGAAAATCGGTTACCGCTGTCATGTCGTAGCCCGATAGAATCACGCCGACAGCTTTCGAGCGCTGTCTGGCGATATAATATGTTGATTTTCCCGTTAATGGACTCGGATAAACGCCAAGTTCGCTCCATGCTTGTTTTCCGTTTAAGACCGGTTCAATTGAAGTGAATATTTCATCCGATACGAATAATCCTTGCTCGAAAGACTTATTCGATGCCAATATTTCTCCGTATTCTGATAGAATAATCAATTCACCGTCGATAACAGTCGAATCATATTGCCTTAAAGTCTGATGATTGTTAATATCGAGCTTTTCGATTGACGAGAAGAACATGGCTGACTGGTTCAGCTTTTCAATCAACAAGTTTTCGATTTCGTTGTTGATTAAAAACGAGTTTTCGATAGCAATCGACATAGCCTCGACCAAAGTCGAGCTTTGTTCTTCGATTGTGTGAAGCAATTCCTTGCGGCTTATGTCGTATTCAAAAACAAGATAGGAAATGATTAGAATAATAATTGAAGTAATACCGATAATTAACGTTATTAAGCGCTTACTAAATTGCATTATACCGATTTTTTTCATTATGGCGCTTAAGAACATATTATCCCTTTATTTCAGCGCATATTCGATGTAAAAAAAAATGGAAGTTGCACCTTAGTATCCAATAATTAATGGTAAGGATGTGTTCTAAAACAATCCGCTGATAATATTAGTAATTAGCGATGGGAACACTCCTAACGCGATTATAGCCGCTGCCGAAAGCCAAAGCGAAAACCACGAGGTGCCTGTATCGGGCTTTAATTCATAATTTTCGGCAGGTTCTTTGAAATAAGCCTGAATAATTAATCCGATGTAATAATACATTGAAATTTTCGAAGAGATAACGGCACACATCATTAGCCATACATAATCAGCCTTTACTGCCGCTGAAAACAAGTAGTATTTTCCGATAAACCCCGCGAAAGGCGGCATTCCAGCGAGCGAAAACATGAAAATCGCCAATAGCGCCGCATGAATAGGATATTTTTTGCTCAAACCTTGATAGTCGCTTATTTCCATATACTTTTCCGAATCACGCTCTATAGTCGAAATAAGCACAAACGCCCCGATTTGCATGAAAATATAAATCGTAGAATAAAACACAATACCCGACCATCCTTCGGCATTATTTGCTGCGATACCGACCATAATATAACCTGCATGGGCAACTGAAGAATATGATAACATCCGCTTTATGTTCTTTTGTGCCAACGCGGTAA
>CAYLSY010000127.1:0-7400 GCA_964386275.1 uncultured Hyphomicrobiales bacterium | reverse complement strand
TATTGCGGCGGCTCTGTGGGATTCTGTTCTGAATTGGCTGGCACTGAGTATATTTCCAATGTCAACTTTGCTGGAATAGATAATCCTTCGGCTTGCCCGGCAGAGAGTGGTTATTCCGATTTCACTACAGTGAACGCTAATGTTACTCGTGGCGGAACATATTTAATGACTGTCAACGTTGAAAATCCTAGCACTACCGATGACGTTTATGCTTGGATTGATTGGAACCAAGACGGTGTTTTGGGAGATGAAGGCGAATTATATAATTTGACAACTGTCGACGATGGTTATACATTCACCACAAGCATAAACATAGCAACTGATGAGATGCTTGGCAGAACCCGTCTAAGAATCCGCTTAAGCGACGCAACTCCAATTCCGCCGTGTGGCGTTACTGAATTGGGCGACATAGAGGATTATTCTATAACAATTAGCCCAGTTTTGCCGATAATTACTGTCAATACTATTACTCCATCGGCATATTGTGCCGGAGCAAGTATTACAGTTCCGTTTACTGTTACTTACACAACATCTAATCCGGGTAACTTCTACCAAGCTTGGTTGGATATACCCGATGGCGACGATATTATTCTCGGCAGCGTTCTAGCTAATGAGATGGGTGATTACTCGATTACGGGTACTCTTCCCATTACTTTACCTTCGGGTAATTATAGTGTATACATTAAAGGCACAAATCCGTTGGTTTATAGCGATTTAAGCGCTGTATTCACTGTCAATGCAATACCTCTGGAATATTTCGTAACCGGAGGCGGTTCATATTGCTATGGCGGAAATGGTGTTCCTGTTGGTTTGAGTATGTCTGAATCGGGCGTATCATATCAATTATACTATAATAATATTGCTTTCGGTTCGCCATTAGAAGGCACAGGCGAAGCCCTCGATTTCGGCAATCAAACTGCAGCTGGCACTTATACTGTTGTTGGCACAAGCCTTGCAGGTTGTGTAAATAACATGGGAGGAAACGCTGTTGTAAGCATTAATGAATTACCGATTACTTATGCCATCGTTGGTGGTGGCAACTACTGCTTGGATGCCGTACCGGCAGGAGTGATGATAGGTTTGGCAGGTTCGCAAATCGGCGTTACCTATCGCTTGTATTTTGACGGTGCAGTTATAGCTACCAAGGCAGGAACAGGTAATCAAATCTACTTTGGTAATCCACCGGCATATTATACCGAACCCGGTATTTACACAATTACCGCTACAACTACTGCTGGATGTTCTATAACACTTGGCACAACATCTGTAGACGTAGTCGAGCCCTCGACTGTCTACGCCATGCTAGGCGGCGGACAAGTCTGCGAAGGCACGGCAGGTCTGCCGTTATCGCTTGCAGGCTCGGATGAAGGCGTAACTTACCGACTCTACCGTAATGGAATCGTAGTGGCGACATTCACCGGCACCGGCTCGGCTCTCGACTTCGGCAACTGGGGCGCCGGCAACTACTATTCCAGCGCATGGAACGGCAGCTGCGAAACATGGATGAACGACGCTCAAATCGTAACAATCAACGAAATTTTCTCGCCGATAGTCTATGACTTCTACAGCAATGCCGACGGACATTACTGCGCAGGCAGCGAAGGCGTTGATTTGAACTTGTCGGACACCCAACTCGGCGTTCTCTACAACGTATACCTGAACGGCGAACTCGTAACGAGCTACACCGGCACAGGCAATCCGATGAGCGAAATCGGTGCATACCCCGAAGGCGAATACACAGTCGAAGCGGTATACCAGGCAACAGGCTGCTCGTCGGTAATGAACGGCGCTGTAACAGTAGTAATCGACCCGTTATTGCCGGTAGTGGAAGCGACTCCGACCGGCGTGGACGTGCCATTCAATCCGGTGGTATTCGACTGGACATTGGCACAATGCGCCGACAGCTATCGCTTAATCATATCGACGAACGAAGACTTAACCGAGCCGTTCTTCGACCTGACCATCACAGCGGATCAATTACCGTTGAATGTGAACGGCTTGGCAGGCGGCGTAACGTATTACTATCAAATCACGGCATACTCGGGCGAAATACCCGCAGTATCGGGCAGATTCGACTTTACGACGGAAACCGGCATACAGGCATGGAATCTTGATTTGCCACAAGGCTGGTCATTGGTATCGACTTACAGAATCCCGACCAATCCAGCGATGGTGGACGTTTGGGCGCCGGTTGTCGACAACATGGTCATCACGAAGAACGCGATGGGCGAATTTTGGATACCGAGCAGCGGCGCCGGCACATTGACAACATGGGACAACCTGAGCGGTTATCACGTCTACATGAACGAAGCGGCGACATTGCCGATATACGGCACACAAGATGTTCCGCTATCGACGGTATTTCCGATGCCGACGGCAGGCTGGTACTTGGTTTCCTACTTGCCCCACGAGGCATTGCAAGCGCCAGTCGCCTTGTCTTCAATCGTGTCGAAGTTAATTTTGGCAAAGAACGGGATGGGCGAAATCTACTGTCCGCCTTTCAACGTGAACACATTGGAAAACAACGCTGGCACAATGTTGCCAGGACGCGGCTACTATATTTACGTAGCGAGTGCGGCGAACTTGGTATATCCCGACATGGATGCCCGCATATCGTCGACAGAAGCTGGATACACGGTATTGCCGGAAGTCAGCCATATAAAGGCGCAGACGAAGCATACCGGCAGCAGTGCGACGTTGATACTCGAGACCAGTTTAACTGACGGGACGGAAATCGGCGTATATGACGGACGCGGCGTAGTGGTTGGCAGCGGTGCGGTATCGAACGGACGCGCATTCATCACGATATGGGGCGACAATGGGATGACCCAATCGGCAGACGGTGCGCTCGAAGGCGAATACTTGCATTTGAAGTCCTACGACGTATCGACGAACCGCATGAGCGACATCAAGTTGAGCGAACTTAGCGAGATAACCCGCGGTATAAGCTCAACGTCATTGCAATATCAGACGAACGGCATCTTTATGGGACGCGGCGCTGCAGTGGAAGCGCACGGCGAGCTAAGCATAACGAACATGCCGAACCCGTTCACGAGCGAGACGACGATAAAGTTCAACTTGCCTGAAAGCGGAGACTTAAGCATAGAGTTATACACATTGCAAGGAGTTAAAGTGGCACAAATCGCCAATGGCAGCTATGATGCAGGCGAATGGAGCATCGGCTTCAACTCCGGCATGATGGCCGCCGGCGTATACAACATGGTATTGCGCATCGGCTCTCAAACAGCACAGACACAGATGATAATTGTGAAATAACGCATACAAATAACTCATCCGATGCTCCGGAAATCATCGGATGAGTAAGTCATAAAAAGAGGCGGCGCCCGCTCTGGGATGCCGCCTCTTTGTGTGTTATTGGAAATTGATTTGTATTTTTGTATGTGGCGCGCTTGCTACTTTTCAAGAGTAAACATTGTGAATCAAAAGAAATATGTGCATAATTAAAAATAGCTCATTTTTATTTAAAAAAGAAAAAAATGATAAAATGGTTAGAAGGCAATGAACAAGCAATTACTTATAAAAATAATCGAAAACATAGCGATTTTACTCGAAATCAAGGGTGAAAACCAATTCAAAATACGCTCCTATTCCAACCTTGTTGAAATACTGAGGAACAGGTGGAACGAGATTGAAGCTGCTATTGCCAATGATGATTTGCGCTCAATTGACGGCATCGGCGAGGCATTGGAGAAAAAAATCAAAGAATTCGTCGAAACCGGCAAGGTTGAATTTTATGAAAAATTGAAGCAAGAAATCCCTGAAACCCTTGTTGAAATCACTAAAGTATCGCATATCGGAAAAAAACGCGCGGCTCAAATTTTCAAGCAATTGAATATTAAGACAATTGACGAACTCGACGAAGCAGCTGCCAATGGACGTTTGCTGTCAATTAAAGGAATATCGGAAAATATGCTCGAAAGCATACAAAGTTCGATTGCACACAAAAAAGCATCGCGTGGAAGATACCTGCAGGAACAACTCGTGATTGAAACCGAGAAAATCAACCAATTTTTGGATTCTGTTCCGGAAATTACGTGCTACTCTATCGTTGGAGCAATGAGACGTGTCCAAGAGACAATTTCATCGATTGAATACCTGATTGCAACTCAGAATATCGATGAAGTTAAAAGTAGAATTATTGAGAAATACGGATTTTCTGAGGGCGAAGATAGCATGGAGTTTTTGCTTTACTCGTCGATTCCGCTCCAATTCAAGCTTTGCGCTCCGGATGAATTCAATTTAAAGCTGTTGACCGAAACAGGCTCAAATGAATTTGTCGAGAACTTTCTAAAGGAATTTGGAAATAGCGGTTATAGCATCGATTCAATGGGACATGCAACGAAGAACGCCGCCAATGCGGCTTTCGATTCCGAAGAAGCGTTGTTTAAAGCAATCGGCAGCGCTTTTATTCCTCCGGAACTACGCGAAACAGCTGCTGCGCTCGAAAAGGGCAAACGCAACGAACTTCCGAAGCTAATCGAGGCGCGTGATTTGCGAGGAATGCTGCATGTCCATTCCTCGTGGAGCGACGGCGAAAACTCAATCGAAGAGATGGCGCTGCGCTCGAAGGAACTCGGTTTCGAATACATTGCAATTTGCGACCACAGCGCCTCGGCGGGCTATGCCAATGGATTGAAGTTTGAAAGGGTTATGGAGCAGCACGCCGAAATCGACCGCCTGAACCGAAAGGGAATCGGTATTTCGATTCTAAAAGGTATTGAGTCAGACATTTTGAAGGATGGTTCGCTCGATTATTCGCCGGATGAGCTACGAGTATTCGATGTTGTAGTTGCTTCGGTTCATTCGATTTACAATATGACTAAGGAGGAAATGACCCGCCGAATTGTCAAAGCAATTGAAAATCCGAACACAACGATTTTGGGGCATCCAACCGGAAGGCTGCTGCTGGTGCGCCCTTCTTATGAAGTGGATATTGAAAAGCTGCTCGATGCAGCCGCTGCTAATAATAAAATCATTGAAATCAATTCGAATCCCTATCGACTCGACTTGGATTGGCGAAACGTTATTATAGCAAAAGAAAAAGGAATAAGAATAGCAATAAATCCGGATTCACACAGGGTTTCGACATTATCGGATATTTTCTGGGGTTTGAAATTTGCGCGGAAAGGTTGGTTGGAAGCCAGGGATGTCGTAAATTGTTTAAGCGAAAAGGAGTTCTTGGAATCAATCGGAAAAGGCTCTTATGGTAAAACCTCAAAATAACGAACAACTGCCCGAAACGCTTTTGCGCAAGCTCAAGAATATACCGCGAACTGCTGGTGTTTATCAATTTAAAAATGCCGAAGGCACGGTGATTTACATCGGCAAAGCGAAAAACTTGAATAACCGCGTCCGTTCATACTTTCAGCAAGGAAGGCCCCACGAGGCGAAGACCGTTGCCATGGTTTCGAAAATTGCTGACGTTGAGTTTATCATTGTTGATTCCGAAGCCGAAGCGCTTCTGCTCGAAGATGCGTTGGTCAAGAAAATGAAGCCGCGTTATAATATACTTTTGCGCGATGACAAGTCCTTTCCTTACATTAGGGTTACGAATGAATTATTCCCACGGATTTTCAAGACTCGAAAGAAAATCAATGATGGCTCGAAATATTTCGGTCCTTATACCGAGGGACGAAATGTTAAGCAATTGTTGCTGGTCATACGCAATATGTTTCAGATTCGCAGTTGTGATTTGAATATAACTGCCGAATCGATAGAACATCACAAACACAAGGTCTGCCTTGATTATCATATCAAAAAATGCGAAGGTCCATGCGAAGGCTTTGTCAATGAGCAAAGCTACCATCGTAACATACAAAATGCCATTCAAATTCTCAACGGAAAAACCGAGCCGGTCGAGCATTACCTTGAGTCCGAAATGCAGCGCCTTGCCGAAGAAATGAAGTTCGAAGATGCCGCAAAAATACGTGATAAGTATTTACTATTAAAGGATTACAAGAGTACACAAAAGATAATAACCGCCGAAAACATCGACCGTGATATTGCTGGGTTCTCTCGAGCCGAAAAGTCCGCAAGTGTTGTTATTTTCAAGGTTCGCGAAGGAAAGCTCATCGGCAAAAGGAATTTCATTATTCCAGACAATAAATCTGCTAATGACGGCGATATGCTCCAAAGCGCATTGGAAAAATGGTTTATCGAAAGTGATTTTCCGCCTGACGAGCTGCTGCTGCCGTTCGAAACCGAGCAAATCAGTTTTGTAGCCGACCTATTCGAGTCGAAGTTTCACAAGAAACTGCAAATTCATTATCCAAAAATTGGTGAAAAGCGCAAATTGGTCAATCTTGCTAATGCTAATGCTGAATATGAGTTACGCGAATACCAGATTTCGCTGATGAAAAAGGAACAAACCGTGCCTCGCGCCGTTCTTGCCTTGCAACGCGATTTGAAACTTGCCAAGCCGCCTGTTAGAATCGAATGCTTTGATAATTCCCATATTCAAGGCTCGGACTATGTTTCTTCGATGGTTGTGTTTGTTGATGGCAAACCCCGCAAGAATGATTACCGCAAGTTTAAACTTCGAACAGTTGAAGGAAATGACGATTTTGCCGCTATGCGCGAGGTCATTACTCGGCGTTATTCCCGCGTATTGAAGGAAAATCTGCCTATGCCAGACCTCGTCATTGTCGATGGCGGCAAAGGACAACTCAGTTCGGCAATCGAAGCTCTAAAAGCGCTTTCGCTCGATGGTAAGCTACAAATTGTCGGCATTGCCAAGCGGTTGGACGAAATCATTGTGCCATATTCATCGGATACTTTGCTGCTGCCAAAGACTTCGAGCAGTTTGCGATTGATTCAGGCGTTAAGGGACGAAGCACATCGTTTTGCAATCACTTACCATCGCGATTTGAGGTTAAAGCGAACATTACATACTGAATTGACTGAAATATCTGGAATTGGCGAAAAAATAGCACAAAAGTTGCTTATTGCGTTTGGTTCGGTCGATGGAGTTCGACATGCTGACAGAAAAGCATTGGAGGATATCGTCGGTAAATCGGCTGCAGCCAAAGTATTCAATTTTTTCAATGAAGCTGCTGAGCTGGATTGAATAAATACATAGAAATACAGAAAAATATTTCTAAATCCTTGTAGCGCATAGGGGAATCGAACCCCTGCCGCGGCCTTGAGAGGGCCGTGTCCTAACCGCTAGACGAATGCGCCGTTTAAAGAAGTTTACAAAAATAAGGATAATTTCCATTACTGAAAAAGAAAATTCAGACTGTAAAAGAAAAAGAGGCGGAAAATCAACCGCCTCTTTAATTCACAAATCAGTTTGTTTTACTTATCATCCACTATCGTATAGTCGGCTTCTTCGACGCCGCCGTCGAAACCTGGCGCGACATCTACGACCGCGTCCGTCC
>CAYLSY010000126.1:0-7426 GCA_964386275.1 uncultured Hyphomicrobiales bacterium | reverse complement strand
TATTGCATGTTATTGTGGTAATGAAGCGAAAATAATAGTGGTAATAAAAAATATTTCAAGAGAAATTGATTAAAGAAAAAGCCAAAGGCATTGATATTCAAATAGAAATTGCATTTCGCCATGAAATAGCATCAATATTGTTTTTACCGTTGTTTCCTATAACCCAGTGGGAAGCATTGACCGACATGGTTATAGCCCACCATCGCTCGCCATGTTTCGATGCCAGAAAGCAAGGCATTTGTGATTTGGTTGAAATAGAAGGAGAAGATAGAGTATTCGAGCGGCACGCTCAACAATGGGAATTTTGGTCACCCGTTGCACTCGAAATCCTTGAATCTTTGGGTATTACAATAAAAGAGATTTCAATATCGGAATCAAGAGAGGCATTTGATTTTGCTTTAAAAATTTGCAAAACAAAACCATTGGGCTGGTCAAAATACAAAGGATTGATTAATGGCGCAGATTATTTTGCCTCATCGATTAACGACAAGAGTTTGGAGTATTCTTCAAAATTGTTTACAGCGCCAGACTTGAGTTACTTTGATTCGCAAAAAAGGAAAAGCCACGTTTATCCGCTATCGGTTGTCGATGCAACAAGCGACAAGCCTCATACTCTTGTTATTGCGCCGACTGGAGCTGGAAAAACCGATTACTTGATGCGCCGTTGCAAAGGCAGAGTGTTTTATACGCTTCCGTTTCAAGCTTCGATAAATGCGATGTATGAACGATTAAAGAAAGCTCTGCCGGACGAAACAGATATTCGTTTACTGCATGCGTCGTCTAGAATAAAAATTGAAAAAAATAATTCCGAAGAAAAGGCTTTACAATCGAAAATCGGCTCTTCGATTAAGGTTTTAACGCCACATCAGCTTGCGGCTCTTGTTTGCGGAACTCGAGGTTTCGAAAATATTGCGCTTGATATTACCAATTGCGATGTTATTATGGACGAAATCCACTCCTACTCTGACATTGCTCAATCCTTGGTCATTGAAATTATTAATTCCCTTTTAAAACTGAATTGCAGAGTTCATATCGGCAGCGCTACAATGCCAACGGCTTTGATAGATATAATTGTTAAATTATTGGGTGGCAACGAACAATTAGAAACTGTTAGACTGCCTGACGATGAACTCGATACTTTTAATAGACACGTCGTTTTTAAACATGCCGACGAATCAACCGCTTTCGGTGAAATTGCTCGATATGTCGACGGTGGAAACAAGGTTCTTGTTGTGTGCAATAGAGTCGATGTCGCTCAAAAGCGTTTCGAGGAACTAAAACTGGTATATCCCGATATACCTATGATGCTGTTGCACAGTCGTTTCCGTAGAATGGACAGAACTTCGTTGGAAGAAAAACTTCAAAACGAATTCAATGACAGAAAAAAAATGCCCGGCGCCTGCATTGTCGTTTCTACTCAAGTTGTCGAAGTAAGCCTTGATATTAGTTTTGATGTCATGTTCACCGACGCAGCGCCGATTGATGCATTGATTCAGCGTTTCGGCAGGGTGAACCGATACAGAACTGAAGAAACGATTGCAAATCCTATACTCAAAGATATTCATATCATAGCGCCGCCGGATGACGAAAATCAATGTAAACCATACAAAAAAGCGATAATCGACGCTTCATTCGAATTGTTTAAAAATAGTGAAACACTATTGGAAAGAAATCTACAGACGATGATTGACAGCATTTATCCTACAATTACAATAAAACCCATCGGAACTCAGCTTGTTTGGGAAGGAGAGCAATTCTTGCTGACCGAACTATGTCATCTGCCGGAATCTGTATTAATGGAAAAATTAAACGTTGAATCGGCAGCCTGCATAAGGCTATCAGACAAAGAAATTTATGAAAAATCGACAGCAGATGACCGCATTCAATATGAGATTCCAATTCCACGCACAGCATGTTATAGGAAATTTACATGTATAGAACAATTGAAATGCGGCAACAAACCTTTTGTTGTGCCTGACATACTTTATGACTCGACAATAGGTTTGCAATTAAAAGAAATAGAAGCAATGATATAAACTATTCATGGAGTTATTATGTACACATCTTATATTGGGAAGAAGTTTCTGAACTGGTATAACTGCTCTCACAATTTGAACATGAGCGCAAAACAGTATTTCGATGAAATTCATTTTCCTTTGTTTTATGATGATGCAAGGTATTTGCAAAGTCCTGGTAATGGTCCCATACATCAATTAACTGCTGATAAAAAGACCAATAATCCAGCAGAAAGAAAGAAAGCAAAGGAGATAATTGAGGGAAAAATTGAGAAGTATTTGAAAAGCGATGACTTATTTCCAGATATGAGTTTTGCAATCGGATACCCTTCGGCTAACGATATCCGCCCAACATCAAGCCAAATCACAAATTTAAAATTGCCTATTGATCAAGATGATTTGTATGCTTCATGGATAGGTGCCAGTTTCGGTATTGGCATTAAGGGCAGCAGTAAGGAAGACAATTTTAATATTCTTTTTGAAGAAGATATTATCCTTGAAGCGCTATGGGAAGGATTTTCGCTTTACCGCACTTATGTTGATGAAAACGAAGCAATTAAGAATAAAATTGAAACATGGAACAGTGTCTGGCTTGTTCATCGTTTAGGAAATCATTATATCAAGGATACTCCAAAAGCTATGTTCTTTCCGATAGACACGAACAAAAAAGGTGAACCATCAATGGAGCGTTCGGCATGGACTAAAGTAATTTTTACACTTTCGAAAATAATTCCGAATAAAACAATAACAGGATATATTTACAGTTTCGGGCAAATGAATAAAACCGTCGGATTTGTTCAATTTGTCTTGCCGGAAGTAAACTCGTTGAACGAACTTTATAAGGCGCTTTTCAAAGATTTCCCTGAGATTCGCCAAAAAACACTTGAAAGCATCTATGAATCGGAATTCTCTTTTCAACATGCTTGCCAACTCGGCGCAATCGGCTTGCGCGCCATGGAACCCAAAGACCTTCGCAAATACATGCCCGGCGGCAAAGACCCCGCATTACCCAAACTGAAAACAGACGAAAAATCAATAATTAACTATTATATTTACCAATTATGGATAATTGCCATGCTTAATAACAAGGAATTGCTTGAATTAGCAGAAAAAACAGCCCTAAGTTTGTTTGATTTTATGTCAAAAGAAAAACAAACAAAAACAAATCGGATTAGAGCGGTTGAAGAACTTCTCGGTTCAAAAAATCGCAAGGATTTCATTGATAAAGTGAATGCCATTTTATCAATTGACAAGTCAAACTTCAATATTGCCGGCGAGCTTGTCGATAGAATTATGCTTGATATTGCTCCGGATAATATTCCGCTTTTTGTAACATTATTAAGATTTAAATATTTATCCAAACAATAATCAACTATATGGAGAATTTTTATGAAGAACTCATTTTTGTATTTACGCGGTTTAAAACACTCTGAACACACTGTTTTTGCGGTTGAAAAAGGGCAAAAACATTTCTGGGACAATCAGTTCCAAAGGCTAGTCTCTTTTTCTGGAGGACAACAGATTAAAAGGCAAATCATTGAAGAAGTCGGTCGAACACTTAATTCTGAACCAGCGCCAGTAACTTTTTACTTCGAAGCTCCTTCATTAAAGGAGAAAGAAGTTATTACTCCAGCAGACCCAAGATTTCCGGACCAACTTCTCGGAGGCTGGATGGTAGCTCAATCCGGCGGTACAGGCAGAACAATAAAACGAAGAAGTCCGTTATCAATTTCTGCTATGAGACCCCTTCATCCACTTTTGAGTAATCTATATGATGAAGACCTATCTTTTGATAGAAGCGACCGTCCTGATATACATAAAGTAATCGTCAAAGATGAATCAGGAAAAATCCTGACGGATGAAGAAATAGCAAAACTTTTATCAGGTTCCGATAGAAGCTTGAGAAGAAAATGGATACAAGATAACAAACGAACATCCGGTCTTTTCGTTTACGATGTTGCTATCGATTTACGAACTTTGTTTAGTATTGCCATAAATCAACTAGAACCTGAGCTTTCAGCTCAAATGATTGAAAATCTTAAAGATGAAGGCTGGATTGAATCAAAAAACGTATTCGGGCCATGTCTTGTATTACCCAAGGAAAAGCAAGGACCAATTATTTCTGCTCTTTCGAGCGCTTTGATTAATTGGAGAATACACACGAATCAATCTCGCACATTCAGCTTAATGGAAACCCTTGCCGTTTCAATCAGCGACAATGCAAACAAAGTTGCAGGCTCAATCAGGGCAAGACTATCCGAAGATACTGAACGTCAAACGGCTATTCCTATCATCGACGATACCGCAGGCGCAGAACTCTTTATCGCATTGCCTTGCGACGGCTATATCGCAGGCGTCCACGGCACGGCAAATGCCCTTGAGCAAGCGCAAAAACGAATCGAGGAATTGCTGCTGTCCTACGATTACGAAAAGCAGGAGTTCATCAAATAAAACATGCTCCCAACCGGCACGCATATCGCATATTATTTCCTTTGCGAGCGCAAGCTCTGGCTCTTTTCGCACAACATTCAATGCGAGCAGGAGTCAGACCTTGTGCTGCAAGGAAAGCTATTGCACGAAAATTCTTACAATCGGGAAGACAAGGAATATATGTTCGGACCTATTAAAATCGACTGGCTCGACCTTAAGCGCAAAGTTGTCCATGAAGTTAAAAAGTCCGACAAAATGGAGGATTCGCATATCTGGCAAGTCAAATACTACCTTTGGTATCTTAAGACAAACGGTATCGGCGAGTTTACAGGCGAGATTGATTACCCGAAACTGCGAACGAAAACTGCCGTGAATCTAACCATCGAAGATGAAGCCGAAATGGAGCGAATCATCGATGCAATTAGCAAAATAGCCGAAACCGATTTAGCGCCACCCGCTTTGGCAAAGACCAAGATTTGCAAGAGCTGCTCTTATTATGAGCTGTGCTTTGTTTAAAATAATATCATTGATTAAAAGGCTGCCTCAAAATTGTCATTAACTCGGATTTTACATTTGAAAAACTGAAATAATTCGCAAACCTGCGCCTGTAGGGACACGGCATGCCGCGTCCCTACATAAAGAATAATGTTCAAGTATAACATTGTAAATGAATCAAGTGTCATTTCTATTGCAAAATCTGTGATTAACAGCAAAGAATGACCATCTAAGGATGTGCGTCGCAAATTCATAATTTCAGTTTTAAGAACCACTCTAAAAATGAAACAAAATGAAGAGATACTATTACATCTTCACTCCCGGTAAGCTGCGGCGAAAGGAAAACACGGTTTTCTTTATTCCATTTAAACAACCTGCACCGGAAGACGATGAGAATCTGCAAAACGACATCCTGCTCGCCTGCGACGACGATTTCGAAGAACCGCTGCCAGCCGAGAAAACTGTTTTGCCCGTCAATGATATTGATTCATTCTTTCTGATGTCCCATTCGACATTCAACACAAAGTTCATCGATTTCTGCGGTCATTACGGTATCCCGATTCACTTCTTTAATTACTACGGGTATTATCAAGGTTCTTTTTATCCACGGGAAACGCTGCTCAGCGGCAATTTGCTTGTTCATCAAGTCAAACATTACACTTCGAAGCAAAAGCGGATGATTATTGCCCGAAAGTTCATTGAAGCCGGCATTTATAACATGGGCAAGAACTTGAAGTATTATAACAGCAGAGAACGTGATTTACAGGCTCAAATAGATACAATTGAGGCTATAACTACAGAGTTGGCTACGGCTGAGGAGATTGTCGATATTATGAATGTCGAAGGCAGAGTGAGAAAAGTGTACTATTCCGCTTTCGAAAGCATAATAAAATCCGATTTACAGCTTGGCGCAAGGCAGTATAATCCACCGTCAAACGAGCTGAATGCGCTTATGTCATTTCTCAATTCGTTTGTCTATACATCGGTTTTATCAGAGATTTATCGCACACAACTGAATCCAACAATTTCATATCTTCATGAACCCGGCTCGAGACGTTTTTCACTAGCGTTGGACATAGCTGAAATCTTCAAACCTATTTTTGCCGATAGAATAATGTTTAAATTGATTAACAACGGTCAAATCAATGAAAAACATTTCGAAAAGGAACTGAATGGGTATTATTTAAAGGAAAACGGACGTAAAATTGTTGTTCAGGAATTTGATAACCGATTGAAGACAATAATTAAGCATAAGGATTTGAAGCGTGATGTGAGCTATCGCCGCATTATTAGGCTTGAGTGCTATAAACTAATCAAACATATTCTTGGTATTAAGGAATATGAGGCATATAAAATTTGGTGGTAGTTTTGTATTTAATTAATTTGTCCCCAGTAGAACTCGATTACATGGAATCGACCGTCAAGGTTAGAAGTGTAATTAATTTAATTATCCTTCGGCTTTCTTTGCGCTGTCTTGGTAGCGACCTTTGGTAAGAAGTGTAATTAATTTAATTATCCTTGGAAGTGTTACATAAATCTGTGTGGCAGTCGCAACAGTAAGTATTGTATTTAAATGAAGAATGGGAATACGAGCAAATCGGAATGACGATTCAGTCGCAACAGTAAGTATTGTATATAAATAAATAATCCCCTTAAGCAAAGGGGGTAGGGTGATTTGGCGAGAGCAATGTACTGCATACTTGTATATGATATTGGCGAAAAGCGTGTCGGCAAGATGCTAAAGCTATGCCGGCAGTATTTACCGTGGATACAGAACAGCGTTTTCGAGGGCGAGCTGAAAGAAGGCAAAATAGAGGAGCTGCTTTCTCGCGCAAAGAAGATTATGGTTATGGAAGAGGATTCAATCATTTTGTTTACTTTGCAAAGCAATAAATTTCTTGGCAAACGCAGCATTGGAGTTGATAAAAGTAAATTAACTTCAAATTTCATTTAATCAACGCAGTCAATGTTTCTCGAATAATTAAATTTGTCGGCTAACGGTTTTTATGACAATATTGTTCTTTGACAACGGATAATAAAGAATATAAGAAAGTTGAAAATGAGGACTACAGAGTGATAGCGCGGATTTGTCGGCTAACTGTAAAAAGCGCAGAATGTCGAGCCGACGAAAAAAAAAGCAAATTTTTTCAAATAGAGACTTGATTTGATGAAGGTTTTGGGGTATATTTGCGGCGACTTTTAATCGAACTATTGTAGAATTGAAATAAGAAGCAATGGCAAAGCTCGGCACGTCGTCAAAGGAACTTTTAATCGAACTATTGTAGAATTGAAATATTATTATGAAGGCAAGAACGCATGCGGACTAAAACCCTTTTAATCGAACTATTGTAGAATTGAAATTTCAGAATCACAATTACCAATATGAAGAGAGCAATTCCTTTTAATCGAACTATTGTAGAATTGAAATGGCGATGTTATTGAATTGCCTGATGAAAAAGCAAAACTTTTAATCGAACTATTGTAGA
>CAYLSY010000125.1:0-7499 GCA_964386275.1 uncultured Hyphomicrobiales bacterium | reverse complement strand
TTGCAAATAATATATTTTTGAACTTAAAGTAAGTAGTTATGCAGATTAAAGATAAGAAAATATTGATACTCGGCGGCTGGGGTTTGGTCGGCTCGGCAATATGCAGACAACTAATGGTACATTCGCCCTCAGCGCTAATCATTTCATCACTTCGACAAGAAGAAGCGCTCGACGCAGTTGAGCAACTGCGCAAGGATTTTCCAAACGTGCCCGAAGACACCTTCAAAGCGGCTTGGGGTAATATTTTTACTCGGACAGAATGGAAAGACGATGTATGGTCAAACGTTCTCAACTCGGCTGAAAAACGTTCAGGCGTTGTAGGGGACATTTTCGACGAATTAGACGAGAAAATAATGAAATCATCTGCGCTATACAACATTATACTAGAAAACAAGCCCGATATTATTATTGATTGTATTAATACAGCCACAGCCATTGCTTACTTAGACATATACACGACAACTCAAAAGGTAAAACGCTCATTTTCCGAAGGTGGTTTGACCCAAGAAGCCGTTGAAAGACTAATGGTTAATATGTATATTCCGCAGCTAATCAGGCATATTCAGTTTCTTTACAACGGAATGCTCGATGTCGGCACATCGCTTTATCTGAAAATCGGCACCAGTGGCACCGGAGGCATGGGGCTAAACATTCCTTATACTCACAGCGAAGAGCGTCCTTCGCGTGTATTGCTATCGAAATCGGCTGTGGCAGGCGCTCAATCCTTGCTGCTGTTCTTGATGGCGCGCACTCCAAACGGACCAATGGTTAAAGAAATCAAACCTACTGCCGCTATTGCATGGAAACGGATTGCCTACGGCGAAGTAATGCGCAAAGGCAGACCTATTCCACTGGTTGACATGCCCTTGGACAAAGCGCGTCCGGTTACTGATAAATTCATCTTCGAAGATTACGATGGAATCGCAGATTGCGGTAGAAATTACCAATCGGTCTTTATTGATACCGGTGAAAACGGCATATTTTCCAAAGGCGAGTTCGAATCCATCGGTGCATTGGGCCAAATGGAAATTGTAACACCAGAAGAAATAGCTACTTATGCCGTTCATGAAATCCTCGGGGGAAATACCGGCAAAGATGTTATCCAAGGTCTCGACGCATTTACTCTTGGACCAACCTATAGAGGCGGAATGCTTTACAACAAGGCTGTTGCAAAATTAAAACAACTTGAAATCGAAAACGATTCGCCCAGCGTGGCATTCGAAATGCTTGGACCACCGCGCTTATCGAAGTTGTTATTCGAGGCATTCATCATCAAAAAAATGCTTAAAAGCATGAAAGACATATTCAACCATAAATCGGAAGAATTATCAAAAAGAGCGTTAGAGTTGCTGGAAAAAAATACAAACCTGCGCTCGCAAATGTTATCCATCGGTTTGGTTGTGCTGTTGCCCGACGGCAAGAGCTATCTTCGCGGAAAAGACGTAAAAATTCCTTCAAATTTAGGACAAAAAGAATTGCCTATGACCGAAGCTCAGCTGAACAAATGGTGCTGGGAGGCATGGGTCGACCTTCGTCCACAGAATTTTGACGAATGGAAGAATATCATTGACCGCATAATGAAGCAAGCTGAATCAATCGACAAAGAAGAAACAAGTTCCAGATATACTTACACAACAGAGTATTGGAACAATTTCGATGACATCGACGAAGGGAAAATCGTTGCCTGGGTCTTCGAACACTACGACAAAGGCTGGCGTTTTAAAAGATAGAATGCTTTGATATAATGCTTTGTAATGAAAATTTACAAATGAATATAAAGTTTATGAAATTTAATTTATACAATAAAATATGAATTTTAAGAATTGTTTTACATTTTTCGGAGGTTTTTAATCATGTTACGGTACTTATTTAATGTCATTCTTGTTCTTACCGTTGCTGTTACTATTTCAGCAACGTCTTGGGCTGATGACAAAAATGAAGACGAAATTCTTCGTCGAAGCATTTTGGAAGAGGCTGCCGGATTCAATCCGAACCCGCCTCAGAGCAGCTTCCCTGCGCCTTTTGTGCGTTCAGGCACTCCAATAGTCAATCCTGTCAACAGTCCTGCTGTATCAACAGGTTATTACTTTGTCGACAGCCGCGACGATGCAGGCAACTTTTGGTTTCCAAATCCGGATTGGGTATATGATACTCTTGAAAACCCAGGACTTTGGTTCGATATTATTTCTGGACCTAATCAATACCCACAATCTTTCTGGCAATCGGCCGTACAAAAACCCAATGGACTGAGATATTTCCGCAACCCTGGCAATATGACTGACTCGGTTGATAATGCTATAGCCGGTCCTATTCCAATACAATTTGACTTTTATTTTAATGGCATACGCTATGATAGTTTTTATGTTTCAACAAATGGTATCATTGCATTAACCAATAGAAGATATTTCTATAATGACTATGGCGTTCGCACAATTCCAATCGGCGCAACAAATTGTTACGACCCGATGAGTATGGATTGGTTTAGATCATATCCTGGCAGCGGTTTTCGTCAAAGAAAACCGACCGCCGATACAACCGGTATCAATGACCCAACTCCCGACGATTTCGGTTACCTATATTCTGTCTTAGGTGGCGCAACGACTCCTTCAAATGGTGGTATCCGTCAAGACGGAGGTGATTTAAACACTTTGAATACAAATAATAAAACGGCTGTTATTGCTCCGTTTTTCGGCGCTTTGCATTTGTCGCAATGGAATGCAACCGGAAATTATACGGATAACTGGGGCAGGGTAAAATTCCGCAGGTCTTTGAATCAGGACAAGTTGATTATTTGGTTTATGAACGTTCAACCGTATGGCACATGGAATTCTCCAAACGGAACATATAATTTCCCGTTAAATCTTAGGCCAACCGACCAAAACTATATCGGCGCCAGCGCTCAGGTTGTTCTGAACAGAATAGATAGCAGTATCCAAATCAACTACGGCACATTCGACGGTTTGGCGATTATCGGAGGCCGTCCCACTGACGCCCTGGTTTTATTCAGATATAATACAACTGTCGGCGTTAGGGGGTTTGCCAGACACGTCAACTATAATAATGGCGGCTTGACCGACTGGGCTTATTATCCTTGGGCGCCACCATCAGCAAATGGCGAGTACGAACAATATACACATTATTTCAGCAAGTATCAGATTAGGTCTGCTGATTTCCCCAGAAGCGGTATGGCTATAAAATTCAAACAATGGAAGAATGTACTCCGCGTTTGCGATATCCGCTGGCGTATTCGCAATCCGCAGCCAACAGCAAGTTTAGACTTTACCCAAGAAGTTTCATCGAGTTTATCTAAAGGTTATGAATTCTTGGCTGGCGACGCTCGTTTGGGAGCATTGCAACCAGTTGCAATAATTGAAAACTTATCGAACGACATCCAAGGTCCACAAGGCGTGAACTTTACTCCTCAACAGTTGCAATTTCGAGCACGCTTCAAAATTGTCAACGAAGCGTCATTGCAAACTACATATACAAGCTTAATTCCTGTCGACACTTATTGCTTGTCGCTTCCCGTTTCGCAAGCTGAAGATTGCGTCGAAGACCCATATGTTCTTGTTCGTTATGTTGACGCAAACTTAACCGGAAACAACTATACTGCCACAACCAAATCCTTCCCGGGCTCTGCCAACTTAATCGGTATTCCTCCTTATGGATTTGTTCAGATTTACTTCAGACCATTCGAAATGAATGAAAACTCTAATTCCCATATCGGCAGATTGAAAGCATATGTTATTGCCGAACCATTCCATCCCGCTACCGGCGAAGCGCTTGGCGAGCAATGGCCATTCGACGATACAACCACAGTTACTTTCTTCGTCGTAAGAAGAATAAATGATGAGTTCTATGATGATTTTAATGGTTTCCATATCATTGGCAACGTTCCTATGCCTTCAACACTAAAATGGGTCAATATTGACGGCGAAGTTTCCTCTGGCGACATAGTTTCAAACTATCCTTTGCCTCCGAGAGGCGATTTTGCTGCGGCAAATAATGATGATTTTAACTTTGTTAGCCCAAATTTCAAAAATCAAATTCTGAAATCTCCCGTTATGAGATTGAATAGAACTACGCTTCTTGGCTCAAATGCTGCAGATGTTACACCAGTGTATGCTGGAAGCCCAACACCTGGCGGCGACGAAGTTCGTTCATTCCCGATTAACTTACTCCATACAGCGTCTCGGAAAACACTTGGTTCTGTGCTTTCGCTTTCTGTTCAGCGTTCCGTCAAAAGAAATGATTGGGAAAGAGGCTGGAGCTCGAACCTATTAACCGCTCCGGAAATATATACCGAATACAACGGCAATGCGTTATTAAATCCTTGGAATTTATCTAATTCGCAAGTATCTAAGTATCCAGACCAATTGCGAATTGAATTTGCTAAGGATTTTGCAGAATCCAACGGGTTGTTTACAATCGTTAATATTCCTGCCGCTAACTGGCGTTACCATCCTTATAAAACACAACCAACGGTAACAAACATGTCCGCTTATGCCATTTTTGGCGGTGGCGGCGCATTGCGCGGTTTCGACGAAACGAATAAAGACTCTGCTTTGCTACAACCTACGACTACTGTAGAAAACGGTTTGCGTTGGGACCCGTTCGACGATGGTATCGATTTCGAATACAAGAGAATATATATTCCTATACCCGATACTTTCATCAATGCTCCGGGCGAAGGCGCACGCAATTTCCGCTTCAGAATTAAAGTTGCGGCTTACGATAACCAAGTTTGCCAAACTTGTATTGTCGACGATGATGACCCGTTCTTTGTCGATAATGTGAAAATTTCGCTACCTCGTGAAGTACCTGATATCGAAATATCAACCGTAAAAGCTATTTGGCCATATACCATGGCGCCGAGAAGCCAGGCAATCAATATTCCAATCAGGATAAAAGTAACTAACAATTCAAGTATCTATGCGCCGAGTTTTGTTATTAAATTGCAAATTTATCGCGAAAGCGATTTCAATCCCAATGATGATGAAGCAATAAGAACAAAGCCTATATATTGCCGCACATCCTCTTTGCCTTTCTTGCCTGCAGGTAAGGTTAAAGACTTCCAAATGCCGAACTGGGATGCCCGTTTAGCTGGTAGCGGTAATTATATTCTTAGAGGTACCGTAATTGTGGCCAACGGCGACGATGACCCACGCAACGACATAACTTGGTCGAATTTCGAACTGCGTTTAGGCGATGTATTTGCTTATGACCCAATCAGCGCAACTATCAACAACGTTCAAGATAACGATTTCACTGGTATCTCAGGCAAAGGTTTAACTCTTTGGGCTTCTGCTTATGGCGGTACTGGAAATAGGGCTGCTTATACAACAGGTTCATATGATGAAATCGTTCATGGCACTGGCAACCTCTATGCAGCTGGTAATGGACAAATTGCAGTAAGATTCCAATTATATCAAGCGGACACTATTAAAGGTTACAAAGTATACTTCGCTAATCTAAACATGGCGCCTGACCAGATTTCAATTCGCATTTATGATAACAGCAACGGGACTCCGGGTCAAGAATTCACCAATACCATTATTTATCGTCAAAGATTATGGGATGACGTTAGGCAAAACTATTATGCTTCAGAATATGTTACATATTTAGTCGATAACCCAATTGTATTGCCAGCCGGCACTTATTGGGCTGCTATAGCTCAGCTTGCAAACACTGGTATTCAGCTTGGCGCCACAAAATCAAGGTCTGGTTTGAGGACTACTTACGTTTATATAGCTAATCCGGGAAATATTAACTCAGCCGGAAGTTATTCTCTCGGTGCAAGCGGCGTTAACCTTGCATGCGATAAAGCCTTTAGACAGCTCAATGTTTATGATAATTTAATTAACGATAACTTCTTCTGCGTTGAAAACACAGTTGGAAGCGGCGGCTGGTTACAATTCTTCCCGACTATGGGTAATCCGGCTTATGCGCACTTGGACCACTTCGGCACAATTATCGCATCTGACGGTACTCATACAAACACGTTATCTCGCGGAACATGGATTCCTATGTTTAGACCATACCTCGGAACTAAGAACTATTCAGGCTCCGCTCAATACGACCCATGCGCTATGGATACAGCAACTGTCCCCGTAGCTATCGAATTGAGCCGTTTTGACGGTATTGTTAGAACTTCAGGTATTGAATTGTACTGGGAAACTGCTTTCGAGGAGAATAACGACGGCTTTATTCTTGAAAGAAAGAAATCTACTGACGATGAAGATTCATGGTCGTATATTACTTTTATTAAAGGTGTAGGTAACTCGCAAACGCCTCAATACTATAGCTTTATTGATAAAGACGTTCAGCTTAACACCACTTATAACTATCGCTTGACTCAAAGAGATATTGACGGCTTGCTCAGCTGCCAAAATTCGAATATTGTAACAAAAACATTTGATAAGGCAGCAGAAGTAGTTATTTTGCCGAACGAACCTAACCCGTTCAGCACATCAACTTTGATTTCATTCAATTTGCCAAGAAGAGACATGGTGAAACTTGAAATCGTCGATGTCTTTGGCAATAGTATTCGTACTTTGGCTAATACCGAACTCGATGCAACGCTGCATCAGTATTCGTGGAATTGCTCAGATAACAACGGAAACGAAATGCCCAGCGGCACTTATTTCTATCGCTTAACAGTTGGTAATGAAGTGTTCAACGGCAAGTTATCGTTAGTGAAGTAATCGATTATTCGATTAGATTATAAAAAGCCTCCGTTTTCGCGACGGAGGCTTTTTTTTTTTTTAATGTTGTATTGAAAGTTTATTTTCCTGCTTCTTTATACATGAACCACCAATCGTAGTTGTCGTATTTTGTGCGCTTATACTCGGCGGCCTTAACGTCGGTCGGCGGCGGAACGATTACTTTATCACCTATAAGCTCGTTATTGGGCCAATTTGCCGGAATGGCGACTTTTTCTTTGTCGGCAAGCTGCAAAGCCTTGACCATGCGTAGGAATTCGTCGAAGTTACGCCCAAGTTCTTTCGGATAGTAAACTATAGCGCGAATTGTCGCTTTATCGTCGACAATAAAGACCGCACGGACGGTGCTTGTGCCGGTTGCGGAGTGGATGAAGCCTAGGCGTTCGCTAATTGCGCCGCTGTCGGCAATAATCGGGAATTCGATTTCGACACCGAGTTTTTCTTTTATCCAATTATGCCAAGAAATGTGCGCAAATACCTGGTCTATCGACAGTCCGATTAACTCGCAATTGAGCTTGCGAAATTCTTCGTAGCGCTTTTGGAATGCAACGAACTCTGTCGTGCATACCGGTGTAAAATCGGCAGGGTGGCTGAACAAGATGAACCACTTGCCAGCAAATGCTTTGGGTAATTCCATCGAACCAAATGTAGTTGTAACGGTCATTTCGGGGAATTTTTCGCCGATTAAGGGAATTCTGTTTTCCATGTTCTTTCCTTCAATGTGTTTCAAAAAGTAAAAAAGCTTATATTCCTATGAATGAATATTAGAAAATTTAT
>CAYLSY010000124.1:0-7512 GCA_964386275.1 uncultured Hyphomicrobiales bacterium | reverse complement strand
AAGCGCCTCCAAAGAAAAATAGTGGCTTGTCAATAGAAGAGCGCTTGAAAGCATATGCGCCTGTTGAAATTCGCGTCAATCTTGATGGATTGAGGATCGAAGAAATACAGGCTATCAGACTTTTGATAAACGCCGCAGAAGTAATCGACGAAATTTTTTGGAAACAATCTTCATCGGATGCAATAGCTATTAGAGATTCTTTAATTATTGCAAGCATGAGCAAACCCGCTGGAAACCAGCCCCAGAGCGGTCAAGGCAATAATCCCGCAAAACCCGGTAGCAGCAATGCTTCTTCCAGCAATAGCCGCATTAAAGAATATCAAACCCGACGCAAGGAAGCTATTGAAAGGCTGAAAAATACTACTTTGCCGAATCCATCTGGGCAAACCGAAGAAAAGAAGGTTCAACCAACGGGTTCAAACGAAACAAAACCAGTTCCGAAATTAAGCGGTAAGCCCCAAAGAGAAAATAATTCAACAATCGAAGCTTCGAACGAAATTTCATACAATCCTTATCTGGAATATGTCAGAATTAACTATGGTCCATACGATGTATTGAACGATAACGAGCGATTCGTCGGCGAAGGGGCATCTCATAGACCCGAAGGAGGCGCTTTTTATCCCGAAAATATCGAAAAAGCAAAGCTAATACATATTTTCTCAGAAAACGAAAAAAAGAAAAAAGACTTCGAAAGCCAATATACTGTAATTGTTTTCGACGGAGAAGATTATAAAGCAATTCCTTATCATCAATACTATCCTGAAATTAAATTTGTTATCGAAAATCTCGAAAAAGCGGCAAAATTGCCTTTGGATGAAGATTTTAGAAAATATTTAATGTATAGGGCAAAATCTTTAAGAATAGATAAATATTTTGAAAGCGATTTGGCATGGATGGATGTCAAGGATAGCGATATCGACGTGATAATCGGACCAATTGAGAACTACCAAGACGGACTGTTTAACTACAAAGCGGCATATGAAGCAATCGTAATGGTAAGAGACCATGAAGCAACAAAAGATTTGCAGATTTTTAAAAAACATATTGATTATTTTGAACAAAAACTGCCTTGCGACATGAAATATATCAGAAACAGTGTTTCTGGCGACAACAGCCAATTGAATATTGTTAATGTAGTCTATGCCAGCGGCGATTGCAACAAAGGCACTAAAACCATTGCCGCTTCGCTGCCGAACGACCCCGATGTTCGCGAGAAAAAAGGCGGCAAAAACATAATGTTTAAAAACCTAATGGAAGCAAAATTCGATAAAATCGTCAAGCCAATTGCAGGAGTATTATTGGTCGATTCATTAATCGAGAATGTTGACAACAGGGCATTTATTACTTTCGTTACCTTGCACGAAGTGTCTCATACCTTAGGACGCGGATATGTTTACGAACATGACACAATCTCGGTCAGAAAAGCCCTTTTGGAGCGGTATTCTGCTATTGAAGAATGCAAAGCGGACATATTATCCATCTACAATCACAAACACCTGATTGAACTCGGAGTTTTCGACAAGGCCTATGCTAAAAAAGTTATGGCGACATATCTTGCTGGCTTGTTCCGTTCCTTAAGATTTGGTTCGGAATCGGCTCATGGATTGGCTAACCTAATCCAATTCAATTATTTAAGAGAAAAAGGCGCTATTGAGCTTAATAAAGCAGGAAAATATTCAATCAACGAAAAAAGATTCTTTGATGTTGCCGGCGATTTGGCTAATGCCGTATTGACAATCGAAGCCACTGGCAATTACTCTGCCGCAGGCGATATGTTGAAGAAATACGCCGTGATGAACGATGAGCTTGAAGCGGCAATTTCCAAAGTTGCAGATATTCCCAGAGACATAGATGTAAAATATATGACTGACCATCTTTCAAATTTTGACCACTGATATGCAATAATAATTTTAGGTGATTTTATGAAAAAAATACCAGTAAAAAAAGCGGAAAAATCCAGAATCGACGGGGTCGATTGGAATAATCTGCGCTTTGGCGTTTACCTTTCAGACCATATTTTCGTAGCTGATTATTATGATGGCGCATGGCGCGATTTGCGCATCGAGCCTTATGCTCCGATGCCGATTGAACCAGCAAACTGCACGCTGCATTACGGGCAGACCGTTTTCGAAGGTTTGAAGGCTTTTGCAACCGAAAAAAACATAGTCAATCTTTTTCGCCCATATAAGAATGCCAAGAGATTGAACCATTCGGGTCAACGAGTTTGTATTCCCCCATTCGACGAGGATACGCTGGTCGAAGCGATGATTGAACTCATCAAAATTGACAAGCAGTGGATACCTCGCCAACGAGGACATTCTCTCTATATCCGGCCCGTCGTTTTCGGTTCGAGCAATTTCCTCGGCGTGCATTCCTCGTCAAATTTCCGATTAATCGTAATGACTTCGCCAGTAGGTTCCTATTATCCCGAAGGTTTGAATCCTATTAAAATACTTGTTGCAAGCGAATATTCGCGCGCCGTTCGCGGAGGTCTGGGCTCAGCCAAGACAGCTGCTAACTATGCCGCTTCGCTGCTTGCCGGCGAACAGGCAAAAAAAATGGGATTTTCTCAAGTATTGTGGCTCGATGCCGTTTCGCGTGAATTTATTGATGAAGTCGGAGCAATGAATATCATGTTCGTTATCGGCGACGAGCTTATTACACCGCCGCTTGACCACGGTACTATTCTCGACGGCGTAACCCGTGATACTGTGCTGACTCTTGCCCGTTCTTGGGGCTTGAATGTTTCGGAGCGCCACATCAAGATTACTGATGTTCTGGAAGCGCACAAAACTGGCAAACTTAAAGAAATCTTCGGCACTGGCACCGCCGCTGTTATTTCGCCTGTTGGCATGCTCAGCTACCGCGATTCGAACATCGTCATCAATAACATGCAAATCGGGCCGCTTGCCCAAAGGCTCTACGATACTATAACAGGTATTCAGTACGGCGAACTAGAAGATATTTACGATTGGAACGTGAAAATAGAAATCAAACTGTAAGTGATTCATTATAAATAAAGGCGCATTGAACATGGTACAATGCGCCTTTAATTATTTAGGTAGTAGTTTAACATTTTTTGTGCCAAAAATCTCACAAATTTTAATGATATTTTGCTCTTTGGGCGAAATGTTCACGCCATAGGCAAGGTAACGAGTTCGGATATTATCATTGGCGCTGCTGACATTGAAAACAATGGAACTCGACGCTCCCGGCTCGCAGCATAAGGATGAAAATTTCTCGATTACTGATGTATCAGTTTTATCCAAATCAATCCAGATGCGAAATCCATTAATGAATTTTTCCATTGCGTTATCTATCGTTAAAACCTGCTCTGCAACTACTTTCAAATTGTCCCCTTCGACTTCGGGTTTGCCGATAATCAGTATTACCTTGTCAGGTTGAAGAGCGTTTTTGAAATTAGTATAAGTCTTACTCCAAAATATACATTCGGCACGCCCATTCAAGTCCTCGACAGTAACAAAAGCAATTGTATTATCCTTTTTGTCCAATCGGGTTCGAATATCGGTAACCAAACCGCAAATTCGCACCTGCTCGCTCGAAGAAAACTTTTCAATATCGTCGAGAGAAGTTACTGGCAGGCTTTCAAGAATAAGTTGATAACGGCTGAGCGGATTGCCGCTCATATAGAAGTTCAAAACGTCCTTTTCCTTTTCCAAACGCTCTTTTTCCGTCCATTGCCTTGCGCCAATAAGCTGGGGTTCAACCGGCAAAGCTTCCGATGAGCCTCCGAAGAGGCTGTCTGCGCCCATTCGCTCGTTTTCGCTTGTTTTTTTTGAGTATTCTATTGCGAGTTCGATACTTGCGAAATACTCTGCCCGTGTGCCTTTTTCGAATGAATCAAATGCTCCGGCGCAAACCAGCGATTCGATTGCACGCTTGTTGACCGATTTGGAATCGGTGCGGGCGGCAAAATCGAAAAATGATTTGAAAGGCCTTTCGCTGCGGGCTTTTATGATATTTTCGACGGCGCTCATTCCTACGTTTTTTATACCGGCAAGTCCGAATATGATTTTATTGCCTTGCGCAGAAAACTTGGCTAACGAGCGGTTGACGTCAGGTGGAAGAGTATCGATTCCGAACTTTTTGGCTTCTTCAATCAGCGAAACGATTTGCTTCTGGTCGTTTAGTTCAGCGCTCATATTTGCGGCAAGAAATTCCGCCGGATAATGCGCCTTGAGGTAAGCCGTTTGAAACGCAAGATATGAATAAGCGAGGGAATGCGACTTGTTGAAACCGTATTTTGCGAATTTTTGGATTAATTCAAAGATTTCCATCGCCATTTGTTCATCGATGCCGTTTTTGCGAGCGCCTTCGAGGAAAAGCGGCATCATTTTATCCATTTCGCTTTGCTTTTTCTTGCCCATTGCACGCCGCAAGTTATCTGCTTGGGCAAGCGAAAAACCTGATATATCGCGGGCAAGCTGCATTACCTGCTCTTGATAAACAATAATACCATATGTGTTTTTGAGCGATTTTTCCATAATCGGATGCAGGTATTCAATCGGTTTTTTGCCGTGTTTGCGGTCGATAAAATCCGGTATATTGTCCATTGGTCCCGGACGGTAAAGGGCATTCATTGCTGTTAGTTCTTCGAGCGAATGCGGTTTGAGCTGCCGCAGATACTCCTGCATGCCATTTGATTCAAACTGGAATACGGCGAGTGTCGAGCCGGCAGAAAGCAATTCGAAAGTTTTTTCGTCGGAAAAATCAATGGCATCCAAATCAATTCTAATGCCATGATTCTGTTCAATCATATCCAAAGTATCCTCGATAATCGACAGCGTGCGAAGACCGAGGAAATCCATCTTCAGAAGTCCAGCCTGCTCGAGGTCGTTCATGCTGTATTGAGTGGCGAAGTCCGCTGTAACGCCTTTTGAGTTAGGTGACATATAAAGCGGCACATAGTTCGAGACATCGCCCGGGGCAATCACCACTCCTGCTGCATGGATGGAGCTATTTCGGTATAAACCTTCGAGTAGCAGCGAATATTCGATTAGCTGCTTCATTTTTTCGTCTGCGCCTTCCATAACCCATTTCAGTTCTGCGAGTTCCAATGCCTCACTCAACGGTTTCACCTTGCCCTGCTCGACAGGAATTTTCGACGTTATGGTATTTATTTGAGTATGGGGTATGTTCAGAACGCGTCCGACATCCTTTAAAACGGCTCTGGAAGATAGTTTTCCGAAAGTTATGATTTGCGCTACGCTATTTTCGCCATATTTTTGTTTGACGTATTCTATGACTCGTTCACGGGTAGTATCGCTGAAATCGATGTCGATATCGGGCATACTCACACGTTCGGGATTCAAAAAGCGCTCGAATAAGAGGTCATAGGGCAGAGGATTGACATTGGTGATTCCGAGGCAATATGCAACAAGGCTGCCAGCCGCCGAACCACGCCCAGGTCCGACGCTTACTCCGAGTGAACGCGCCGCGACGATAAAGTCTTGAACGATAAGGAAATATCCTGCAAACCCCATTTTTTTTATAACGTCCAATTCGTAGTCTATTCTGGCGCGTATTTCTTCAGTGATTTCCGGAAAGCGTTCTCGTAAACCTTTTTCGGTTTGTTCGTCGAGGAATTCTTCGAGCGTATTAGCTTTGGAGCCCTCAGGAATCGGAAAACCGGGCATAAAGAAATGCTTTTCGAAAGATAATTCGCATTGCTCGGCAATTTTTACAGTATTTTCAATCGCATCGGGATAATCGGCGAACAAATTGCACATTTGTTCGGTTGTTTTAAAATACAACTCAGGGCTGCGGTAGCGTAATTTGTATATATCGATTTTGTCCGCATCGAGTTTGGTTACGTCTTTTATATACAGCAAAACGTTGTGAGCAATGGCGTGTTCGGCTTTGGTGTAATGCACATCATTCGTTGCGACTAGTGGAATACCGAGTTCCGCCGCGAGTTTCGGGACTTCGCGCATGATGATTTTATCTTCCGGCAAATCATGGTCTTGAAGCTCGAGATAAAAGTCGGGACCGAACAAATCGCGATAAAAAATGGCGTTTTCGCGAGCCGACTCATAATCGCCAGCGATAAGAGGCGAGCTGACAACTCCGGCTATACATGCAGAACATGCGATTATACCTTCGTTGTATCGAAGGAGTAACTCGCGGTCGATTCGTGGTTTATAATAAAAGCCTTCGCTGTGGCCCAACGTTGTCAATTTCAATAGGTTATGGTAGCCGATTTTATTTTTTGCAAGCAAGACCAAATGGAAATAATTTTTCTTCTTGGTTGTCGTTTTACCGGAAGATTTATCGAAACGGGAGCCGTTGGCAATATATGCTTCGAAGCCGAGAATGGGTTTGATGCCTGCTTCGCGCGATTTATTGTAAAATTCCAGCGCTCCGAACATTACTCCGTGGTCGGTCAGAGCAAGCGAACGTTGACCGTCGGAAACCGCTGCGGCTATCAACTGGTCGGGAGTGCATGCGGCATCGAGTAATGAATAATGTGTATGGTTGTGTAGATGTACAAATTCGGGCATTTTGAGCTATTCAATAATAATGACATTTTATATCCAAACAAAGATAAAAAAATCGTCAATAAATTCGGCAAAATTGTTTTCTACAAGTTTTGAACAAAAAAAAGATAGGAGTAATTCGTTAGCAGGTGGGCGTTCTAAAATATTATAAAAACTGATTACTATAAATGAGCAAAGCTATTTTTTTGGAGTCTGCCTCCGAAACGGAAGCGAGCCGAGTAGTAACCTTCGGAAATATGAGTATAGATTACGCCGCGTCCGCTTGAGGAATGGACAAATAGTCCATTGGCGATATAAATTCCGACGTGGCCAATTCTGTTAGATTTTTTATTGCGTCCCGTAAAAAAGATTAAATCGCCGAATTTAAGGTCATTAATGCTTTTAATTGGGGTAAATAACTCGGCTTGGGCGCTGGGGCTTGAGGGAAATGGTATGTTGAGAACGGATTCAATGATTGAAGACGTGAAATTAGAGCAATCAACTCCATTAAAACTCCGTCCGCCGCGTCTGTAGGGTGTGCCGAGCCAAGCTGAAATTGTTTCTAATAACACGGATTGCATTTTGCTGTCATCAAAAACTGATGAACCGGAAAAATCAGAAAATTCATTTGAAGATTCAATTTCTGTAAAATGCGAAAGAAGACTTACCGAAGGGTCTTCTTCTGAAGTTTGTGCGTTATAATAATACTTATCGAGCAACTCAAGAGACTTATCGACCGATTGCTTCGATTTAACCACTTTTTTCTTTGATTTTTGGGATTTTTTTGATTGAGATTTCGAAGAAGATTTATTCTTTTTTGCGTATAATTGGGTTGGAGCGACGGCAATATCCACAAATAATACGGACAAAGCGGCAAAGATTATTATCACTGCTCGTGTCATAGTCTATCCTCCTCGGTTTTCCACAAATACATGTTTCCTCTTCGATTTATGAAGAATTTCGAAATAAGAATGCGGATTAATTAATAATTGATTTAAGCAAATATATAAAATAA
>CAYLSY010000123.1:0-7597 GCA_964386275.1 uncultured Hyphomicrobiales bacterium | reverse complement strand
TAATTAATTGCCAACTCCATAATAGAAAATAAACAAAAAATTTCAATATTATGATTAGTACTTACAAGAAGAGCGAAGAATTATTTAAAAAAGCGAAAACGCTGATTCCCGGCGGCGTTAATTCGCCTGTAAGGGCATTCAAATCAGTCGGCGGCACACCAGTTTTCATCGAAAGCGCCAAAGGCAGCCGAATGTATGATAGCGATGGCAACGAATATATTGATTATGTTTCTAGTTGGGGCGCGCATCTCTTCGGGCATAACCCGCAATTTCTGACAAAGGCTATTTATGCCGCATTGCGCAAAGGCACAAGTTTCGGCGCCGCTACGGAAATGGAAATCCGTTTTGCAGAACTCGTTTGCGATATTTTGCCTTACATTGAGCGCGTTCGAGCCGTTTCCAGCGGCACCGAAGCCACGATGAGCGCTATTCGACTTGCACGCGGCTTCACCGGCAGAAATAAGATAATCAAATTCGAGGGCTGCTACCATGGACACGGCGACAGCTTCCTTATAAAAGCTGGCTCGGGCGCACTTACTTTTGGCTCGCCGACCAGCCCGGGGGTTACCGCCGGATGTGCCGCAGATACACTCGTTGCGCAATTCAACAATATTAAATCTGTCGAAAAACTCATCGAGGCGAATAAATCGGAAATTGCCGCTATCATTATAGAGCCGGTAGCCGGCAATATGGGTGTCGTTGCCGCAAAGAAACATTTTCTGCAAGAGCTTCGCGAAATTTGCGACAATGAAAAAATCGTATTGATTTTCGATGAAGTAATGACTGGCTTTAGAATTGCAATGGGTGGCGCATTCGAAGTTTACGGCATTAAACCCGATTTGGCATGCTTCGGTAAAATTATTGGTGGAGGCTTGCCTGTTGGTGCTTTCGGCGGAAAAGCGGAAATAATGGAAATGATTTCGCCGTCGGGTCCGGTCTATCAAGCAGGTACTCTCAGCGGTAATCCGCTTGCAATGGCTGCCGGAATCGCAAACTTGACTCACATCAAGGAAAATCCTTATATTTATACCGAGCTTGAAGCGAAGGCATCCTACCTTGAAGCTGGTTTCGAAAATAATTTGATTAAACTCGGCAAGGAACTCGCCGTAAACCGTGCCGGCTCTATGCTATGCTTGTTTATGACAAATGGTAAGGTTAGAAACTACAAAGAAGCCATTAAATCTGATACTGCGCTCTATGGCAGATATTTCCATGAAATGCTAAAACGTGGCATTTACCTTGCACCGGCGCAATTCGAGGCTATGTTTGTTACGACGGCGCATACTTGGGCTGACCTTGACAAAACAATTGAAGCAAATTTTGAATCACTTGAGTTTTTACTACGATAGATATGCACATCAACTCTTTAATTATCAATGAATTGTTCCGCGCCTTCAATATCCAGCGCTGGAACGACCGCGTTCGCCCCATGGATTTATACGAAATGGATAAACACGCCCAAAAGTTCCTCGTAGCCTACATTTTGGGACGTTACGAAGAGCGCGAGGGCAGAACCATCGATTGGCATACGCTAATAAAACACGGAATTTTTGAACTACTTCGCAGAATCGTTATTTCGGATATAAAATCCCCGATATTCGCTGCCATTCGCAAAAACAAGGAAGCTTTTTCCAAATTGAATCGTTATGTCGTCGAAGAAATATCGCCGAAAATTGCAGAAGACGCATTCAGGCTGGATTTCGAAAATTATATACTTAATGAATCCGAGTCGAACACGCTCGAACACCAAATACTGAACGCTGCGCACATTTACGCAAGTTATTGGGAATTTCAAATTATTCGCCAATCCAATCCGACAAGTTACCAAAACGTGAGAATCGAAACCGAGCTGCTCAAAGAAATACATTCTTACAAGCATCTGCTCGGCATCAAAAATATTATATCGAAGCATACCGTCAGCAATTTCATCGACTTATGCGGACAGCTGCGTTTTCAGGTTCGCTGGGCCCAAACCCCGCGCCTGCCCCGAACGACTGTGCTGGGGCATTCGCTGCTTGTCGCCTGCATTGCATATTTGTTTACACGAGAGCAAGACCCTTGTCCCAAGCGGATTTACAACAACTTCTTCGGCGGTTTGTTCCACGATTTGCCCGAAGCTGTTACCCGCGACATTATTTCGCCGGTCAAACGCTCTTCGATTGAACTCGATAATCTTATAAAATCGCTCGAGCGCGAACTTGCCGAAAAGGAAATCTTTCCGCTTATCGACGATTTCATGGTCGAGGAAATCAAGTACTACATTCAAGACGAGTTCGAAAACAAAGTAATCATCGACGCTAATATTAAAACCGGCAACATCGACTATACGGTAATGAACAAATATTACAATTCGGATGAATACTCGCCATACGATGGCGTTCTAATCCGCGCAGCCGACCATTTTGCAACATTTCTCGAAGCGTGGCGCTCGCGTAGTTACGGCATCAGCAGCGAGGAATTGCTTTCGTCGGCAAAGAAAATCCGCGAAAGCTACGTCGGAAAAAAATATGGGAACATCGATATCGAAGCTCTTTACAATCAATATGAAGAGCGCTGATTAACACAAAATCATTTCAGGCGATATTCGTTTTAATCTCTGTTGACAAATTAATTTTTAAATGAAATATGAACTTTCAAAAATATACTGTTAAATCGCAAGAAGCTGTGCAAACTGCACGCGAGATTGCCTTAAATTACGGTAATCAATCAATCGACTGCATCCACTTGTTCGCTGCATTGATTCAAGATATCGATGGAATTACGCACGAAATTCTTCTGAAAATTGGCGTAAATACCAATTATTTGAAAATCAAGGTAAATGCGATGATGGAGAAGCTGCCGAAAGTTACAGGTAGTTCAACCGCCAATCAGTTTGTTTCTCCTGAACTGGCAAAGGTTTTCGAAAATGCCGAAAGAGAATCAAAGGCGCTGCATGACGAATATGTAAGCGTCGAGCATTTGCTTATTGCGCTTGCCGACTCGAAAACTTCTGTGTCGGAGCTGCTTAAAGAGCATAGCATAACGAAAAACGAGATATACCGGGCTTTGCAATCAATACGGGGCAATCACCGGGTAACCGACCCCAATCCCGAAGAAAAATATCAAGCTCTTAAGCGTTACGGGCGTCTATTGACCGAAGAAGCCCGCTCCGGAAAGCTCGACCCAGTTATCGGTCGCGAAGAAGAAATCCGGCGAGTGATGCAGGTTCTAAGCCGCAGAACGAAGAACAATCCTGTGTTAATCGGCGAACCCGGTGTCGGTAAAACCGCTATCGTCGAAGGTATTGCCCATAGAATCGTTTCGGGCGACGTACCGGAAACGTTGAAATCCAAGCAGCTTGTAGCACTCGATTTGAGCGCCCTCGTTGCCGGAGCTTCCTATCGCGGTCAGTTCGAAGAACGCCTGAAAGCGGTAATCAAGGAAGTGTCCGAATCCGGCGGACAAATAATTCTATTTATCGACGAAATTCATACTCTAATCGGCGCTGGTGCTACCAGCGGCAGCATGGATGCCGCAAATATATTAAAACCGGCGCTCGCAAGAGGTGATTTGCGCTGTATCGGCGCAACAACTTTGGATGAATATCAGAAGTATATCGAAAAAGACGCCGCGCTGGAGCGGCGTTTCCAAAAAGTGCTAGTCGAAGAGCCTTCGGTTGAAGACACTATTTCAATCCTGAGAGGTCTGAAGGAAAAATATGAACTGCACCATGGAATTAAGATTACCGATGACGCAATAGTCGCCGCAGCAGAACTATCCGCACGATACATCACCGACCGCTTTATGCCCGATAAGGCTGTCGATTTAATCGACGAAGCTGCAAGCAAGTTACGCATGGAAATCGATTCGATGCCCGAAGAGCTTGATTCAATCGAACGACGAATCCGCCAGCTCGAAATCGAAAGAACAGCTATTAAAAAAGAAATCGGAATTAGAAATTAAAACAACTATAGCAGGCTTTAAACAGTTACAATTGAATTTCCATAAAAAAGAGATATCTGAAAAATAAACCAAAATGCTGTTGTCATGCTGGCGGCTTGTTTCTGCATCCATCTTTAAAAAAAAGAGTGACTATTGGTAAGATGGTTCCCGTGGGTCAAGTTCGAATGACACAAGTGTTGAATTTATCAGAAGTTACATTAAGAAAAATGAAATATTTCATAAAATATTTATTCAATTTTTACTATTGTTGAAATTGAGAATGAAGCGTCAATAAATGAAATATTTTTCTTATCTTTACGTTTTCTTAAAAAATATTCAAAAACCTAAGGGAAGAACATGCAATCAAGCGACGAAACTCTATTCCAAAGCGTAAACACTATTATCGAAAAGGATATACGTCCTTTCATTGAGGCTGATGGCGGTCAAATTAAGCTGAAAAGCGTTGAAGAAGGTATCGTTTATGTGCAACTTGCCGGAGCATGTGCAGGTTGCCCGGGCGCAGCAATGACTTTGAAAGCTGGTGTTGAACGTATTTTAAAGCAAAAAAATTCTAGTGTCAAGGAAGTGAAATTAGCATATTAGTCAATCTAAGAGACTTCTATTGTATTCCTAATTATTTTCTTTCTTAACCAGACCAGATAACCATCTTAACCGCAGAGGTTCATTACACTGAACCTCTGTTTGTTATTTTGGATTGAACACAATAACATTCGATATTTCATTATATAATTTTTTTTTATTTTTGTAAAATCGATTTAATTGTCGGAATTAATAATGAAGTATATAATTCCAATTATTTTACTTTTTGTTGCAATTTCATGTTCTTCGCTAAAGGACAGACCGGCGGTTGGTGTTTTTTCAATGCAGCAGTGGATTGAGATTACCAAAATGGAATTAATGGATAACGGGATGTTTTCTAATGACCAAAACCGCATTGTCTCATTAAAAGAAATTATTAAAAAGGAAAATATTGGTTTTATAATTGCTGCTTCGTCAACTTGCGAAGAATGCCACGAAAAATTGCCGATACTGTTTGCGTTGTTCAATGAAATTGAAGTTGACAAAGGCAGGATAAGAGTAATCGGCTTGGATGAAGATTTAACCGAACCGACCGGCGTTTACAAGACATTTGATATTCAGACAACTCCTTCGGTATTTATTCAGAAAGACGGTAAAACCATCGGTTCATTAGTTTATCCCGATACAGACTGGCTTTCGGGATTTACAAAAATTCTAATGAATATTAATTAGTTTTTTTCATTATCACATAAAAAAATATGGAAAATATGACAAAACCTCAGATATGGGCGGCACAATTCAGGGCAAATTTCCTTTTACTTGCTGTGGTGCTGTGTTTATTGGGCTTTGCTTTAGCGGTAAAATACCACGGAAGCATTACTGTTCTTGATATTATTCTATTACTTATCGGAGTAGTATCGGCGCATATTTCTGTCAATCTTTTCAATGAATACTCTGATTACCATACGAAAATAGATTTCCACACAAAGCGTACGCCTTTCAGCGGCGGCACCGGCATGATGGTATCCGGTAAAACGACGCCTGCACAAGTCAAAAAGGCTGCATTAATTACTCTGTTTATCGGGCTTGCTGTCGGAACGTATTATGTCGTCGAATCGAATTGGGTGTTGCTGATATTTATCGCTATCGGAGCATTTTCGATTCTGTTTTATACAAACTTTCTAGCAAAACTCATGCTAGGTGAATTATTCACCGGATTGGCGCTCGGCACATTAGTCGTTTTGGGAGTATTTATTGCTATAACGGCTAAAAATGCCGTTGCCGGCGCTTTTATTCCGCTCGAAGTAATACTGTTGTCAATACCTCCGGGTATACTAACAGCACAACTCCTTCTGCTCAATGAGTTTCCAGATGTAGAAGCCGATATTCAAGGCGGTCGCCGCCACTTGGTAATTCAATTTGGCAGGAAAAATGCAGCAATCATCTACATTTTGGGGCATGTCGCTAATTATAGTATTATCATTCTTTTACCCATACTCGGTATAAGCACTTTTTGGATTTACATAGCATTATTGACGATACCCTTCGCTGTTAAAGCCTCGAAAACCAGTCTGCATTTTAACTTGGAAGAGCCTGAGAAAAATTTCGAAGGCATGGGAAAGAATGTTTTGACCGTGCTGATAACCGATTTCCTTCTTTTCGCGGCAATAATTATTGAGCTGCTTGTTTCTTGAATTTAATTTATTTATTATATTACTTGTTTTTCTGCTATTTTTGTAACTCTAACTCAGCCGTAATTCCGGTTGGGTTATTGTTGTTTATTTTTTGAATATGAAAACGGAAGTTTTATGCCTTCAATCAGATTGTTTTCCAACGACGTAGCAATAGATTTAGGAACAGCTAACACCCTCATCTGGGCAAAAGGCAAGGGTATCGTATTGAACGAACCTTCGATTGTAGCTTTTGACCGAACAAACAAGCATATCATTGCCATTGGCCATGACGCCCAAGCAATGGTCGGTAGAACACACCGCGATATAAAAATCATACGTCCGCTGCGCGACGGCGCCATAGCGGATTTCGAAATAACTGAAGGCATGCTCCGCGCTTTCATCCGCAAAGTATCGCTTTCGTGGCAGCCGGCTCGCCGAGTTGTCGTTTGCGTGCCGAGCGGCATTACTGAAGTCGAAAAGCGCGCCGTTCGCGATTCCTGCGAACACGCCGGCGCAAAGGAAGTTCACTTGATAGCCGAGCCGATGGCAGGCGCAATCGGCGTCGGACTTAATGTGTTCGAGCCGGTCGGCAATATTATAGTCGATATCGGTGGCGGTACGACGGAAATAGCCGTCATTGCGCTTTCTGGCATTGTCGCCGACGAATCCATACGCATTGCAGGCGACGAAATGACAAATGCCATAGTAGCCTATTTCCGCCGCAACCATAACATTATGATAGGTGAACGCACCGCTGAACTCATCAAATGCCAAGTCGGCTCTGCCGTTCCGCTCGAAGAGGAACTTGAAATCGAAGTCAAGGGACGCAGCCTTGTCGAAGGAGTGCCGCGCAAAATCGTTGTTAGCTCTGCCGACATACGCGAAGCCCTTGCAGAACCCGTCAACGCAATCGTATCGGCAGTTTTGGCGCTGCTCGAGCGCACGCCGCCTGAGCTTTCGGCAGATATTTTCGACCGCGGTATTGTGCTATCCGGTGGCGGAGCGCTGCTCAAGGGGTTGGACGAACGCCTTCGCCGCGAAACCAGTTTGCCAATTCACATCGCCGACGACCCGCTGACGACAGTAGTCCGCGGCACAGGCAAAGTGCTGGAAAACCTTTCGGAATACTCGACGGTGCTGATAAAGAGCACGAGGTATTGATTTACTAATAAAATTACTTAAGAATGACTCCTCAAGAACTTATCGAATATTGGATTCAAGCGGCAGAGCGAGATTTGCCTGTCATCGAACATTTATTCGACAAGGGGGATTATGTTTGGAGCTTGTTTATTGCTCATTTAGTTATTGAAAAGATCCTTAAGGCTCACTTTGTCAAAGCGAATTCCGCATTGCCCCCAAAAACGCATGATTTGATTAAAATCTCAAAAACGATTAACTTAGGCTTTACTGAGGAACAAATGGAATTCTTGGACTTAGTTAACGAGTTTAATATCGAAGCAAGG
>CAYLSY010000122.1:0-7671 GCA_964386275.1 uncultured Hyphomicrobiales bacterium | reverse complement strand
GATGGATTCCGGGTCAAGCCCGGAATGACACATTTGTTGAATTTTTCAGAAGTATTATATAGTATCTTTCTAGCAGACTAGCACACAATTTAAATGATGTTTAAAGATGCAATTTCATCATGCTACCAAAATTTTTTTTGGGTGCATCTTTTATTAATGTAGGCTCAGCCTTTGATTACGGCAAGTGGTTTAAGGCGAACAACTTTTCTGGCAATATCTGAATTATGCACAACATTAACGACAGATTCAACATCTTTATAGGCTTTTGGCGCTTCCTCTGCCAATCCGCGTAGCGAGGCTGTTTGAATTTCGATACCACGGCTATTTAATTCGGCTTTTAGTTCACTGCCTTGAACAATTTTGAGTGCGGCGCTTCTGGACATTGTTCTTCCGGAGCCGTGGCATGAAGTAGCGAAAGTGTTTTCCAAAGCGCCTTTGTTGCCAGCAAGCACGTAAGATGCCGTTCCCATGCTGCCCGGAATAAGCACAGGCTGCCCTACAGCGCGGTAATGCTCCGGCAAATCCGGATGACCAGCAGGAAATGCTCTGGTAGCTCCTTTACGGTGAACAACTAATTTTTTCTTTACTCCGTCGATAATGTATTCCTCGATTTTTGCAATATTATGCGCAACATCATAAAGCAAAGGCAAATTTCCGGCAGAATCACCAAAATACGAACGCCATGCCTTTCGCAGCGAAGCCGTGATAACTTGCCGGTTAGCCCAAGCGTAGTTAGCGGCACAGCACATAGCGGCAAAATATTCTTGTCCTTCAGGCGAACTGAATGGAGCGCAGGCAAGTTCGCGGTCGGGTAAATCAATCTTATATTTTTCAGAAGCCGCAATCATGCTTTTAACGAAATCCGTTGCCACTTGGTGCCCCAAGCCGCGTGAACCGGTATGTATTTGCACTACAATTTGCTCTTTTCTCAAACCGAAGACCGTCGCTGTGGATTCATCGAATATTTTGTCGACAACGTTAATTTCAACGAAGTGATTGCCGGAACCCATAGTCCCCAACTGGTCGAACCCGCGGTCCTTAGCTTTTTTTGAAACGCATCGAGGGTCGGCAGCTTCCATTCTGCCGTTCGATTCTGTATTGAGCAAGTCATCGTCTTCGGCATAGCCTGCTTCAAAAGCCCAGCTGCTACCGTATTTCAGCGCTTTTACATATTCTTCGCCTTTTAACCGTAAAAAGCCAGATTTACCGACTCCCGACGGAATCTCTTTGTATATTTCTTTTGAAAGTCTTGCCAGATGCGGCTTTATTGAGTTCAAATCGAATTCGGTTTTTATAAGTCGAATGCCGCAATTAATATCGTAACCTATGCCGCCCGGAGAAATCACGCCATCATCGATGTCTGTTGCGGCAACGGCGCCTATGGGAAAACCATAGCCTTCGTGAACGTCAGGCATTACGATTGCGTTGCTTTGTATTCCGGGTAAAGTGGCTACGTTAGTCAATTGTTCAAATGAGCGGTCCCGCAAAGCCGCATCAATCATTTCGCTGCTTGCATAAATACGAGCTGGGACTCTCATCATAGGTTTAGCGTTTTGAGGTATTTCCCACAAATTGTCGTCGATTTGATTTATATCGCTTCTTTTCATTTATAATTTAATGAATTGATGATACTCAATTTTATTATGTGTTTTAAACATAAGCACATAATAGCCATTTGGAAGATAATCAAGCGCAAGCGAAGTGCTGCCGCATTCTTCGCCGCAACCGATACCATCAATAACTATTTGTCTGCCGGATTGGTCAAAAAGTTCGATTTCATAGATTTCATCAGTAAAAGACTCAATATTGATGCAGTCCATCGCAGGATTCGGATATATTGCGAACCGGTTTTGAGTGATTTCTTCGACATTTGTTTGAATCATCTTCAATGTAAACTCGACAGGGGTAAGCTCGTTAAAATAACCGGGAATATTTTTCAATGTATCGGGTTCGTAGCCCTCGCATGAAGCGACGAGGTTATAAAGCCCGTCATCGACATAACGGGTAAAAGAACCAGTCGCTGAATCGGAATAAACAGGAATTTCAGGTATTTCGAGTAAAGTAATCTTTGCCTTTAATGGTTTACCGGCTTCATCGCTTACTGTGCCATGAATACCATTCATACCATGTTCAAGGAAAGCCAAAGTCGATTCCTTGTTCTGTTCCCAATACATTGGTAATTCGGAAGCAGGAGGAATACCATCGTCAGCTATTTCTATAGTCAACTCATAGCTTCTGTGCCAGATGTAAATCCAATCCTGATGTCCGCCATAAACCGGATACCAAGCCGTACCGACCGTTATACCGTCAGTGAATGGAGAATTAGCTGTAAAACCCGGATTCAAACCGGCATAAAGCATGCTGATTCGCTTATACCACAAGCTGTCCGGGCAGTTGCTAACATTCGAAGAGTATTTGCCATCGCTGCGACTGTCCCAAGGATAGTTTGCTACATATGTGCCGGTGTGGAAAACAGCTGATAACGCTATATGCTTTCTTGCAACGAATTCCATCATTGCTGCTGTTTCAGCTTCTCTGCCTTCTGTCGTGTTGACCGAATCATAAACCCTATCTGGAAAACTACGATTAAGGTCGACTTCTCGCGCATTGCGGCGTATTGAACCATCGACGCTTGTTTCGGTTTCATAATACGTGCCGTCCGGATTAAGCAGAGGCAGAATGTATAATTCCATATTATTAAGGATTTTCGTCGCTCTTTCGCCTTCAACGGATTCAGCATTATAAAGATTAATGAAATAATCGATAAGCCTTAACATATTAACATAACCAATACATTCATCTCCATGAATTGAGCCGACAAGCAAAGCCTGAGTTTTGTTACCTGATGAAAATCCTTCAGTGCCGGTTATACGGGCTACGATTAAAGGTTTACCCAAAGTCGAATAGCCGATAGTGTCGAGTGTGCAAAGCTCAGGATGATTCACGGAAAAGTCATTCATTATATCCTTATACTGTTGCAAAGTCGGGTAAGTATCGAACGAATCCAAGAACTGTTCTTTTGATTGCGACATTACTATTGCCGTTTTATCGACGTTTTTATCTGCAGTATCATACGATTCGATTACTGATAAAAGTGCCGGAAGTTCGCTGTCAATCACGTTTACTCGAATAAAACCACCCGGAAGAATTCTTTCGATTGAACAGAGTCGGGATATTTCGCCTATTGCGATGTCTTGCTTTGGCTTAACAATCAGAGTATGCTCAGTTGATTTTGCTGAAGATGCGACAAATAACAACGCAATTACAACGATAAAAAGCTTTCTAAACATTTTTCAACCTTTTGTTTTTAAGTTCTATTCCAATTAGATGAAATTAGCAAAATATCAAGTCTTTTACAAGAATTTTGCTGATAGACAATAATAAATCAGTGCAAGAATTATAGAAAAAGATTCAATGAAATAATAATTCGGCATGATATGGATGGTCTCCAATTTTGAGTCGGAGACCATTCATAATAATTCATCAAGAAAAATGTAAAAGTGATTATCTAACTTTAAACGTAGTCATTGCGATAATTGCCAATAAAATCGCTATGATATAAAAGCGGACAACAATTTTCGATTCGTGCCAGCCGATTTTCTCGAAATGGTGATGAAGAGGAGCAATCCTGAGCAGCCGCCTACCTTCGCCGTATTTTTTCTTAGTATATTTAAAATAAGTAACTTGAAGAACAACCGAAATTGTTTCAGCGAAAAAGATACCGCCGAGTACAGGCAGCAAAAATTCCTTTTTAATCAGTATACACAAACAACCAATTGCGCCTCCAAGCGCCAGTGAACCAGTATCGCCGAGGAAAACCTGAGCAGGATAGGAGTTATACCACAGAAAACCGAGCGACGCCCCGAATAACGCCGCGCAAAAGACCGTTAGTTCGCCAGAGCCGCGTAAATATACTATATTAAGGTAAGAAGCGAACGTTGCATTACCACTCACGTAGGAAATAATTGCCAGCGCAAGAAAGGAGATAGCCACACATCCGATTGCGAGTCCGTCTAATCCGTCGGTTAAATTAACAGCATTGGATGTGTAAGTAATTAGGAATACAACAATCGGTATATACAATAGACCGAAGTCGAAGTTCACGTTTTTCTCGAAGGGAATTGTTGTCATCGTTTTTATAGAGTCGAAAGTCTCCGAAAAGAACTGCGGAAAAAAGTAGATTGTGCAACCAACGACAAGTCCTATGGCTACTTGACCAACGATTTTGTATCGACCGATTAAGCCTTTCTTTTTTTTCTTAATAACCTTAAGGTAATCGTCAATAAAGCCGACTCCTCCAAGCCAAGCCGTAACAACAACAATTAGAATAACATAGACATTCAATATATTTGCCCATAGCAATGTCGGCAAAAGCAGCGCCAATAGCACAATTAAGCCGCCCATCGTCGGAGTGCCGGCTTTGAGCGAGTGGTTACCTACGCCTTGAAGCTCGGTTTTGGCTTGTTCGCCGATTTGTCGTGCCTTCAGCCTTTTGATTATTCGCGGCCCCAAGAAAAAACTGATTAACAGCGCAGTAATTGCCGCAGCAGCCGAGCGAAAGGTAATATATTGAAATACACCGAAGCCCGGCGGATTAAAGAAAGCCCTAAGCCATTCGGCTAAATAATAAAACATAACGCTTTTATGATTAGTTAAGAGAATATGCTGCCAAACTTGATTCTTAGCAATCAAGTCATATTTTTTTGCAAAGATACAAAATTATTCGATTAAGCGAAAAAAAATCCTTGCCGGTCTTTCACCGGCAAGGATAAGAATTCTATTTGCGGTGGACGAGGGACTCGAACCCCCACAGGGTTGCCCCCGGCGGTTTTCAAGACCGCTGCAATACCATTATGCGCGTCCACCTTTTGGCATTACAAGTTTACAAAAATGCGACTTTTTACTGAAAATACAAAATATTTTTACCTTATTTTAAATTTTTTTTGCCGGATATCCAGTAATCAACTGGCGAAACAATTAACAACAAAATACCGCTGACAATGAAACATGCTTCCATTCCGAAACCTGTTGCAACAACCCCGCAAAACAAGTAACTCGATAGAACACCTAAGAATTGTGCGCTCGAAGCCAGTCCCATCATTCCGCCCTTGATTTCCGGCGGCGATTGCTTGCTCAGCGCTGAAAGCAGCGTTGGCACAATTGCCGCAAAAAAGATTCCAATGATTATTCTAAGCGGTATCAGGTAGCCCCATTCCGGCGCAAGAAGGTGCAAAAGCATAGCGATTCCGGATATTATTGTTGCGACTTTCAGCGTTTTCTTGTAGTCTTTTTTATCGGAACGTTTACCCCAAAATGGCGCAAATAAAACGCTGAATACACCTATTATTCCGACCATAATACCTGTTATCGTCGATAGAGTTTCTTGTGGCGCTCCAAGCTTTTCTACAAAATATGGGAATACGGGATTAGCAAATACAGAACCGCCTTGTGATATAACGATAATAATGATAATGCTTAATAATACAGGATTGTGCCTAAGATACTTCAAATTACCACAAACGGATGTTTTTGTTTTGTCAGGAGCTTGCGTCGAATTATCTTTGACAAATTTTATGATAGTGAATCCTGACAAAATGCAAAAAAATCCAACAACGAAAAATACGTTACGCATGCCCACGACATCCGACAAGATTCCGCCAAAGAACGGTCCAACAATATTTCCGGCTGAAGTTGAGCTTTGCAGCATCCCGATTGCATAGCCGGAATGCTCCTCAGGAGTATTTGCGCTGACGAAAGCAAGAGCTGCGGCTATGAAACCGCTTACTCCCCCCTGAATTACCCTTAGTGTGAAAAGTTGATAAACATTTTGGGAGAACCCCATCAAAGTCATTGCAACCGCCAAGCCAAAAATAGCTCGTATGACCATCAGCTTTTTACCGTATCGGTCGCCCAACACTCCCCAAAAAGGCACAGCAAATGTCGCAAGAAAATATGGGCCCGCAAGCACTAAGGAACTCCACACTTGCGCTTCTGACAAGTCAGTTATCCCCAATTTTCTAACATAGAGCGGCAGAAAAGGCACGCATGAACTCATCCCAACCATGGCGATAAACTGGGCAAGGCAAAGAATATATAAATTTCTACGCCAATTATGCTGAGTTTTTTCAATAATTGTCGATTCTATTTCAGATTTTCTTATTTTTTCAAAGTCAAACAATTTTTTTTTGAATATATTTATTCTTTCGTTCCATAAGGAAGTTAGACGATACAGAAGAACACTTCCTTTAACTCATGTATATAATTGGTAATTCAATGTTCTGCAAACATCTGTAAATTAACTATTTAAGACAGTATCTCTTTCCCTTCTATGAAAAAAGTGGTAATCGCCACATTATTTCACATTTCAAATCCCTCACTTCATACCTAAGTTTTTAAAAATATCGACCAGAAGCTGCTCAATAACACCCATTTCTTCAATCATACCATCCATAGTTCCATCTGGCAAATACCATAAATTGGTAAAGATGGATACTGTTGCATCCAACTCCTCATTATAGAACACATAAGTGATATAGCCGGCAATAGCTCCGTTATGCCCCCAAAGGTTATAATTTCCTAATTTATATAACCCCAAACCATAATTTTCAGGCTGGGGCGCATCTTTCATCAATTGAACGGTCGATTTGCTCACCCCTGCTTCGCCTCGCATCAGCTTTCCGAGCCAAAAAGCAAGGTCAAAAGGTGTCGCTATTAAATTACCGAACGCTTGATAGTAAGAGACATTTACTTGAGAAACATCCAAATATTGCCCGTTATAAAAAAGCCATCCATTAGCGTAGGTATTCGGGAAAGTTTGCTCCGAGCCGAGTATTGGCCATTGTAAATTAACGCATCTGTATTCGTCGCATAAATTAATTTTCACGTAATAATTGAAATTTATACCTGTAACTCGCTCAATAATCTGACCAAGAATGGAATAACCGATGTTAGAATACGCATACCCGGTATTCGGTTCAAAAGTATATAAATGATGCTTGGCGCAAATGCTGATTAGTTCACGAAAAGTAAAGTTATGCTGTGGTTCGCCGAGTTCGGTAACAACATAATCAAAATAATCCTTGCCTGCATACGGAGCATTGACAGTATCGGGAATTAAGTTATTTGAAACATCAAAAATACCTGCACGGTGCTGTAGCAGCATTTTTATTGTAATCTGATTTTTAAAAGGGATATCGAAATCCGGTTCGTAAGGAAGATATGGCTCGTCTTTGCCGGGCATATTTGCCGTAATCTTGTCGTTAATATTCAGTAGTCCCCTTTCCTGAAGATAAAGGATTGTAGCGGCTGTAAAGATTTTTGTCGTGCTGCCGGCTCGGAAAAAAATCTTGTTGTTGGCGTAATCAGCCAATTTATTTTGATAGAAGTAGTAACCATCCGGTGTAATAACCTGCACCCCAACTCCTCCATGGGTTAATGAATGCTTGTTAAGAAATGCGTTCCAAGTCGTATCGACAATTCCCTTGATTTCGTCAAAAGCTGTTTCGTTATTGCTGGAAGAATCCTTACATGATGTCATCACGCTTGCGGCAATCAAGATAATTAAATAAATCCTTTTCATTTTCTTCTCGATTAAGATTTTAATAATAAATTCTTAACAAAGAATAATTTTAAAATAAAAAATAACTAATTTTATTATATTAAGAAAATTTC
>CAYLSY010000121.1:0-7678 GCA_964386275.1 uncultured Hyphomicrobiales bacterium | reverse complement strand
CTTATTTTTCCGCTTCTTAGCATAATTTTAATTTCAATAGGCGCTTTAGTTGTATTGTTTACATTTTGGTTCTTTCGCGACCCAGAGCGCTCGATACCGGTAATCGCTAAAGAGAATAACGGAATTATTTTATCTCCTGCAGACGGCAGAGTTGTGGAAATAGTTGAGGAAGACGAGCCTTATTTTTTGGCAACAAAAGCCATACGAATTAGCATTTTTCTTTCTCCGCTCGATGTGCATGTCAACAGAAGTCCTGTTTCCGGAATCGTGCGTTATACGAAGTATTTCCCTGGCGAATTTCTTGTTGCATATCATCCAAAAGCTTCTGAAAAGAACGAACAATCGCATATCGGAGTTGACACAACTCATGGCAAAGTTCTTTTTAAGCAGATAGTCGGTATATTGGCGCGGAGGGTTGTATTCGACCTCAATCTTGGAGACGAAATCAAAGCCGGCGACCGATTCGGAATGATGAAGTTCGGTTCAAGGATGGATATTTTATTACCATTGAATACTAACATATTAATTAAAACCGGCGATAGAGTTATTGCCGGTGAAAGCATTATAGCAGAAATGAATTGACCAGTTTTATATAAAAAATGAAATAATGAGAATAACCCGCTCCATAGTGCCGAACTTATTCACTTTGGCAAACGCCTTCATGGGTTTCAGCGCTATTATTCATACATCGAACGGCGAATACACGACAGCTGCTCTGTTTATTCTTGCGGCAGGTATTTTCGATATGCTCGACGGGTTAATGGCGCGCTTGACCAATTCAGCCAGCGAGTTTGGAGTTATGCTCGATTCTCTTTGCGATGCGATTTCTTTTGGCGTTGCGCCTTCTTATATGCTTTATAAAATGTATTTCTATGATTTCGGCGATATAGGAATTTTATTAGCATCGCTGCCTGCATTGGCAGGAGTAATAAGACTGGCGCGGTTTAACGCTCAGGTAAGCGGATTCGAAGATAAAAGTTATTTTACTGGAATGCCTATTCCTTCCGGCGCATTAATTGTGGTTTCCTATCTTGTATTCTTTTTGCAGCCCGGGGATATTCCTATGGAATACTTGCCTGTCGTTACTATATGCGTTTCTATTATAACAGCTCTGGCTATGGTTTCACACATAAAATACGATAACATTCCAAGATTTACTTTCAAATATATCCGCCAAAAACCTGTAATATTCACTCTTTTCATTATTGGAGTATTGCTTTGCGCAATAACCAAAGGGAAATTTTTGTTTCCTTTTATGATTTTTTATCTTGTGGCAAGCGCGATAAGGCATTTCTTCGCTTGGCTTAAGGCTCACCGCGAAGCCATTGACGAAATCGACGAAAGCGAGCAAGACGAACCCAGCCCGTATTATGACGAATAGAATATTATGCAATTTCCATTTTAAAAAAAGTCAATCAATTAATTCGTTGTGTTTTTCCGAATAATAATCAATTGGAGAAAGAAAATTAAGGATTTCAATAATTTATTGATATTAAAGCATTTATAAGAAGCGCAAATAATAAATTTTAAAATTAATATTTTATGAAAACACAATGACTTAATGATAGAGACCCACAATGCAGGTTAATAATTCACATCATACATCTGTTCAATCAAATAAGAATATTTTCTTTCGACAACATGTCGACGAATGCTCAGTTTCGGTGTCAATTCGCCATTATCGACAGAAAATGGCTCGCTCAGAAGCGAGAACTTGCGCACGCGCTCGAACTTAGCCAAGTCTTTTTGCAAACGGTCGATGTCCCGTTTAATTACGCTTATGATTTGTTGATTGGAGATTAACTCCGAGGGGCTTGAATACTTAATTCCGAGATTATCCGCTAGAGCCTTAAGTTGCTCGAAATCAGGCGTAATCAAGGCAGTGCAGTATTCTTTACGGTCGCCGAGCAGAACAACCTGCTCGACAAACGGACTTTGGCTCAACAGGTTTTCAATAGGCTGCGGTGCAATGTTTTTGCCTCCGCTGCTAACGAGGATATTTTTCTTTCTATCGGTAATTTTGATATTATTTTTTTCGGTTAAATAACCGATGTCGCCGGTGTAAAGCCATCCTTCGTCGTCGATTGCGCTATCGGTTGCAGCCTTGTCGTTCCAATAGCCTTTCATAATGCTTGGTCCTCGGGCAAGGATTTCGCCATCGTCGGCGAAACGCACTTCGACATTGAATAGAGGTTTCCCGATTGTTCCAACTTCTAAGTCATCTTCGCGATTAACGGAAACAATTGGCGAGGCTTCCGTAAGTCCATAGCCTTCAAGAATAACGAATCCCATAGCTTGAAAAAAGACCGCGACTTCCGGCGCCAAAGCCGCTCCACCGGATACAAACATACGGAGCTTGCCGCCGGTTTTCTCTTGAATCTTTGAAAACACGAGTTTTTGGGCAATATTGTATTTAGTTTGAGTGATAATCGACGTTTTACCGTTCTTCTTTTGCTCGTGGTAATCCTTTCCGGTTTTCAATGCTTGATTGAAAATTGCCTTTTTGATTGCTGATTCCTTGTCGATATTCGCTAGAATCCGCTTGCGAATCATTTCCAGAAGGCGGGGGACAGTTGTCATAATCGTCGGTTTCACTTCGCTCATGTTAGCGGCGACGGTTTCAACCGATTCGGCGATTGCAATAACACTGCCAGCAGAAAATGCTGCATAATAGCCTGTGGTGCGCTCATAAGCATGGCAAAATGGGAGGTATGATAGGAAAGTGTCATTTTCGGTAAAGTGAATAGCTTCGTGTGCGCCTTGAATATTGGCGACGATATTGCCATGCGTGAGCATAACGCCTTTGGGATTACCTGTTGTGCCGCTGGTATAGATAATTGTGAGCAAATCGTCGGGTTGAATTTTTGCGGCATGCTCTTCGATTAGTTTATGTCGTTTTTCGGTATTGCGGAGCTGTTTGCCGGAATCGATAATTGACTGAAAAGATTTAACGCAAATATCATCGCTCTGAAAGTCTGTATTCATAACAATTATTTGCCTTAGCGAAGGCATATTGTCCTTGAACTCCATTATTTTGGAGAGCTGGAACTTGTTTGAACATACGATGGCGACCGTTTCGCTATCCCTGAATATATATTCTTCTTGTTTTGACGTTAATGTCGGAAAAATCGGCACATCGACCGCCCCTAAGTTGCTGATTGCCAAATCGGCGATAATCCATTCGGGGCGATTCTCCGACACGATTCCAACACGGTCGCCTGAGCGGATGCCAAGGTTCAACAATCCTAAAGAAAAGCATTCGACCTGCTCCTGCAATTCTCCATATGAAATATTTTTGAAAACTCCGTCTTTTTTATACATCAATGCTGTTCTCGAAGTATCATATTTTTTGCACAGATAAAGGAACATTTCAGGAATAGTGCTGTAGGACATGTTTTCCCCTTGTTTATAATATACTTAATATTATCAGGTAAATTCTTTGGTTAATGAAAAATTACAAAAATAATAATTAATTCGAATATTAGTATACTTCTATAATAAAGAAAAATGAAATAATTTTAATTCTGTAAATATTATTAAAAATCCTCTTATAACGCTTGAAAAAGTGGCAAACACCACTTTATTTTATGGAACGCTCATTTTAATTAACTCCATTGCGCTTTGGAGTGCGGTATTGGTAACATCTTCGCCGCTGAGCAGTTTTGCGACTTCGCCAATTCGTCCGTCGCTGTCCAAAACATGCGCCGATACAATGGTCCTACCTTCGGTTTCTTGTTTGACAACGCTTATGTGTTGAGCTGAAAACGCTGCAATTTGAGGTAAATGTGTGATGGCAATTATTTGGTGGCTATCGGCAAGCATACGCATTACGGAGCCGACTTTTTGGGCAATCCGTCCGCTTATACCCGTGTCGATTTCGTCGAAAATCATCATCGGAATGCTATCCGAGCGTGCTATTGCTGATTTGATGGCAAGCATAATACGTGATATTTCGCCGCCAGAAGCAACGGCGCTCAAAGATTTCATTTCCTCGCCCTTGTTTGCCGAAAGAAAGAATTCGACGACATCGACTCCGTCTGGCAAAATTTCTGCTCTAACACCGTCTAATGAAGCAGTAAGCGCTTCTGATGTTTTATCGTCAGCAGATTTAATACAAATATTGGTTGCGAAGTTTGCAGAGCCGAAGCCGAGCTGGTTGAGCGATTCGATAATTTTTCCGTCGAGATTCAAAGCGGCTTCTTTCCTGCGTTTCGATATTTCTATCGCTTTCGAGGTTAAATTTTTATTCGAAACGAGAAGTTTTTTTTCAAGCTCTACAATTTGTGTTTCTAGTGAGTTGGCTCTGTCGAGTTCGCTCTGCAAAAACTCGATTCTGTCAAAAATATCATTTTCGGAACCGTATTTTTTACGTAATCCCTTGAGTTGCACTAATCGCTGACGGATTGTTTCAATGCGTTCAGGGTCGAAATGAATTGAATTAATGTATGATGCAGTAAAATTGATTACTTCGTCGAGCGCAATTGAAACTGAGCTTAGTTCTGTGTTGAAATCTTCGAATTTTGAATCGATTTTGCTAAGCTGTGCCAATGTTCGTTGAGCCAGAGCCAGCCCCGAACGCACCGATGAATCGCTTTCAGACAGTCTTTCGTTTAACTCAGAGCATAGATTATAAAGCATTTCGGAGTTTTCTATTATCTTCAATTCGTTTTCGAGCGAATCTTCTTCACCGCGTTCAGGTGCTACTTTTAAAATTTGATTCAGTTCGAAACGATAGGATTCAAGACGATAGTTCGAGTCTTCTTCCTTTGTTTTCAATTGCTCCAGCAGTTTCATATTGGATAAATGGTTTTTGAAATCGTTACGATAGTCTGCAACTATTGCTTCATTTCCTGCGAATCTGTCGAGGATGGCAATATGAGTTGCTGGATCGAGTAAAGATTGATGCTCGTGCTGGCCGTGAAAATCGACAAGCATGTTGCCCAATTGCTTTAGCAGCGCAACGGTACAGGGAGTGTCGCAAACGAAACAACGCGAACCCTTTTCGGTAATTTCGCGGCGAATAATTAGGTTGTCATATGCTTCGATTTCATTTTCGTTAAGCACGGCGCTGATATCGCTCAAATCTATGTCGAATTCACCTTCGATAACCGCTTTTTTAGCTCCTTTGCGGATGGTATCAGGCGAAATTCTGCTGCCGAACAGTGTCATAAGCGCATCGACAATAATTGATTTGCCGGCGCCGGTTTCGCCTGTAATAATATTCAAGGTCGGACAAAACTCGAGTTCAATCTTATCAATTAATGCAAAATTTGATATATGGAGCGATTTCAGCATATGCTTAATTGTATCAATACTGTTTTATTTAATTATGTCCAAATAAAAAATATAAAAATAATCAAGACTGGTTTTAAATACTAAAATAAAAAAATTTATTAGTTTTTGTCGTTGGTTTTATAGGTTATTACGCAACGTTCGTTAATAGTTAATATCTTTATAGAACAAATACTTACTTTACTTAGTGAAAATTTTCATATTTTTGTAAGTTTGAATTGACGTATTCGGGTTGTTGAAAGATGCTGTATATATCCGGTTTAACCATACATTTTGCAGGACGCTATTTATTTGATAACGTTACCTTTTCCGTTAGTCCCAAGGACAGAATCGGACTTGTCGGTCGCAACGGCACCGGTAAAACGACGCTTCTAAAGTTGATTGCCGGACTCGAGCAGCCCGAATCAGGCACAATATCGCGACCGAACGACTACACAATCGGCTATTTGCCACAAGAAGGCTCGAGTCAGTCCGAATTAAGTGTTTTCGAAGAAGCCTCGTCTGCATTGGGTAAATTCAAGGCGCTCGAAAATTCAATCGAGGAACTATCTTCAATAATCGCTTCAAGAACCGATTACGAATCGAAAGAATACCATGAGCTTGTTGTGCGACTTGCTGATGAAAATGATTATCTGCACTCGCTCGGCGGCGGAGCGGTCGAAGCTGATATTGAAAAAGTGCTGCTTGGACTTGGTTTCAAACGAACAGAAATTCACAAACCTGTCAAAGAGTTTAGCGGTGGTTGGCAAATGCGCGTGGAACTTGCCAAGATATTGCTTCAAAAGCCGCACTGCATTTTACTCGACGAACCAACGAACCATCTTGATATTGAATCAATTGCATGGGTCGAAAATTTCTTGAAGAATTATGAAAATTCGGTTGTTATTGTATCGCACGACAAGAATTTCCTTAATACTGTAACCAATAGGACAATCGAAATTTCCGGCGGCAAGATTTTCGATATGAATGTGAAATACTCTGAATTCATTGAATACCGTGCCGAGCAGATTCGCAGCCAAATGGTTACTTACAAGGCGCAGCAGAAGCAAATCAAAGATACAGAACGTTTTATAGAGCGTTTCCGTTCGAAGGCGACGCTTGCATCGCGAGTGCAATCGCGAATTAAGGCGTTAGAAAAGCTTGAATTGGTCGAAGTGGACGAAGAAGACTATTCGTCGATTCATTTTTCTTTTCCCGAAGCATCGCGTTCAAGCCGTGTTGTAGTCGAAGCAGTAAATTTGAGCAAGCGTTATGGCGACAATCTTGTACTTGATAAAATTGATTTTGCCTTGGAGCGCGGCGAAAAAGTAGCCTTTGTTGGCAAAAACGGCGAAGGCAAATCGACTTTATCGCGTATTATAGCAGGTTTGGAAAAATTCGACGGAATGTTGACAATCGGTTCGAACGTGGCTTTAGGTTATTTCGACCAACACGAAGCGAATTTGCTCGACGGTTCGCAAACGGTATTCGAACTCATTGATGCCGCTGCCACAGGCGACATGCGGACACGGGTGCGTTCGCTGCTCGGAGCTTTTCTTTTCAGCGGCGATTCAGTATATAAAAAAATCAAAGTGCTTTCGGGCGGCGAGAAGTCGCGTCTGTCGATAGCGCGGTTACTGCTTCAGCCAATCAATCTGCTGATACTCGACGAACCGACGAACCATCTCGACATGGTTTCCAAGGAGGTGCTAAAAGATGCCTTGATAAACTACAACGGTTCGTTGATTCTTGTTTCGCATGACCGCGATTTTTTGCATGGATTGACTACAAGGACGATTTATTTCAAAGACAGGAATATAGTCGATTATCCGGGAGATATTTATGAATTTCTCGAAAAGCAGAGTCTCGACACACTTAAACAGCTCGAAGCCAGCAAATCGGCTCAAACCAATCAGCAATCGAAAGCCTTAAAAGAGTCGGATTTGAAGGCAAATCGAGAATTCCAAAAAGCCCGCCAACGTGATGAAAACCGGATTCGTCGGCAAATCGAACGTTGCGAAAAAGAAATTGAATCGCTCGAAGCGTCGATTGCCGCTATTGATGCCCTTTTCACAGATGCGGCGTTTTATTCTGACTCCGAGTTGGTGAAATCGAAACAAAACGAATATAACGAGCTTAGAAAGCAGCTTGACGATAAAATGAATGAATGGGAATCGCTTTCTGAAGAACTTGAGGAAATAAGAAATTAGAATTATGAAATGAAATTTAAATATAAATATTTGGAAATGTAATACAAATTGTTTATATATGAATAGATAGGAATATGAGAGTCGAAGAATAATAGATAATTTGAAAATTATTTTAAAAAAACAATTAATATTAACAAGGTGTTATATGTCATTATATGTATATAAATCAAGGGATTTCGACGAAACTTATGAGAACA
>CAYLSY010000120.1:0-7683 GCA_964386275.1 uncultured Hyphomicrobiales bacterium | reverse complement strand
ATCAAGCTTCTTCGAAAAGGACGCACACGCAGAGCAAAACTCTACTACCTGCGCGGAATGAGCGAAAGAAAAATTAGACAGAAAACAACTTAAATCGCATTATAATTGTTATTATTTAATATGCCGCTTAAAGCGGCATTTTTTTTCCGTGCCTTACTAATTTTTTCTATGCTAATTTAACTTTTCCCACTTTTTTTATTATTTTAAATTATTCTTTTACGCAAATTTTTTTAAGCCGGAATAATGTTTAAAATTCTTACAGCAGCGTTTTTATTTTTATTTATTGAGATTTTACCGCTAAACGCTAAATTAGTCATATCAGAAGTAATGCCTGCAAATGATTTAACTGCCGAAGACGCCAACGACCATTCTTCGGATTGGCTCGAGCTTTACAACTCCGGAAATCAGCCTGAGAACTTAGCAAACTATGCAATCAGCAACGGCAGCAACTTTTCGAAAGCATTCTTGCTGCCAGATACGATTATCCAACCCGGCGAGTATATCCTGCTTTGGGCTTCGGACAAAATGGATTATCCATTTGATATAAACCGAATAGCGGCTTCTGCAGATGTTTTCGGCAGATGGACCTACGAAGACAAAGGATTTTTAAATTACTTGGAAGTAACCGGCGATTGCGAAGCCACTGTTAGAGTCAACTCAATGTTCAATTGCGGGGAAAAAGGCGATTTCGGTCTATGCTTCCGAGATAACCTTGGCTCGAATAGCCGGTATATCGGAATTGTTGCAAATGAACATTATAATACACAAATCCATATTGAACCTAGCGAAAATCCCGATGTTGAACAACAATGGTTCATTTTATTGGATTATGCGCTCGATTGCAATTTACCGAACGAGTTTCTTAGAATCAAGAAAATCGGAGATACAGTATTTTTGTCCGCTTCAATCGATGGATACTATTGGCATAGGATTTTTTCTTTAACATTTCATTTCCCTGAGCATTATTATGTGTGTTTGTTCTTTGCGCCGAATACGAAAAATGTAGCAACCGCAACATTTTCCGAGTTGAAAGCAAACGGAGTATATTATCCCGACGGTTTTCCCAATTCATTAGATTATAAAACCTATACTCCATCCGTTTTAACAAAATCAAAAGAAATTCATCTGCCTTTCAAACTTAACAGCGAAAAAGAATCGCTTTATTTGTGGTCTAAGCAAGGCTTAGCGTTGGATTCAATCGCATGGAGCAATGCCGAAGGCGACGTTTCCTATGGCAGATTCGATAACGAAACCAGAAGATTTATTAAAGCCACTCCCGGCGGAGCAAATTCTAAAACTCGCATTGGCAGAGCGCCGATGCCTGTATTAAACAGGCCATCGGGTTATTGCGGGCATTTCGAAGCTGAATTAATAGGAAATTACGAAAACCAAACAATCCGTTATGCTTTGAATGGAGAAGAGCCGACCGATTCGTCCGATATTTTTCCAGATGCGCTGCCGGTCGATTCCTCGATGATTATCCGATTGAAGAGCTTTCCCTTGGATACAAATTATCTTCCGAGCCGTATAGCGACCTATACTTATTTGTTCGATGAAGAAGGCGATTTGCCTACTATAATCATAACAGCTCCCTATGCTTACCTTTGGAGCGATACTTCGGGAGTCCTTTACGAAGGTTACGAAGGCGACAGCATCAATCCGCCGAAAGAATCGAATTTATGGAAGGGGTTGGAATCGCCGGCGAATATCACGTATTTAAAAGGCAATACTGTCGAATTTAATAATGATATTGGTTTTTCGATTCATGGAGTTGGTTGCAGAGTCCCAAGTCAGAAAGCTTATGATATTAATTATAGATATAGATATGGCGAAAATTCGCTTAATTATCAATTGTATTCTGAAAAATCAATATTCGAGTTTTCAAAATTTACATTAAGAAACTCAAGTCAAGATTGGGGAGACTCTTTTTTAAGGGACCCGCTTGCTTCTTTATTGGCTGTAGGTTTAAATATTGAAAGACAAGCATTTAAACCTGTTCGAGTTTATATTAATAATTATTATTGGGGATTATTTTTCTTACAGGAAAAGTCTAACGAGCATTTTATTGAAATGAATTATAAAATTGACAACAACGAAGTTGACATTTTTAATATTCTTGGCGAACCGACTAACGGCAGTTCCAAAGATTATGTCGAAGCTTGGAATGCTATTGCTCAATCAGATTTAACAAATGATTCCACATTTTTGTGTTTAACAAAAGATTTCGATTTGGGAAGTTTTATCGATTATTTCATACTTGAAATGTATGCTGAGAATCAAGATTGGCTACGGAATAATGTTAAAATATGGCGAGACGGGAAGAAAAAAACAAAGTGGCGGTTTATCGGTTGCGATTTCGATAACAGCCTGTCTTTATCTACCGATACAAGCGTCAATATGTTCGCATGTATGACATATCCAGTGCAGACCTTGTGGTTCAACGATACAACCTATACTCTTTTATTTCGGAAAATGATTTCCAACGAGCAGTATCGCAATCGCTTTTTGAATCGTTTTGCCGATTTGATGAATACTTCGCTCGGTAAAAAGCGGGCGCTGTTCCTGCTTGATTCATTGGTGTCGCTAATTAACAACGAGGTTCCAAGGCAAAGAGAACGCTGGGGCAATTTCCAAGACTGGGACAGCTGTTTGAATAAAATCAGATTCTTCATCAATGTCAAAGATTCGACACGTTTTCGAGACGCTGTGGATGTTTATAAACTTGAAGGAACGTATAAACTAAAACTAATAAGCAGCATTGGCGAAGGATTCGAAATTAATACTCTGCCGTACCAGCAATCGGGATTTTGTGGTCGATATTTCAAGGACATACCAGTTAGAATCAGAGCTAAATCCAAAATCGGATGGCGTTTCGTAGGTTGGTCGCTGCCGGAACTCGGCTCGGCGGATGAAATTCTGCTTACGACTCATGAAGACTCACTCGAATTGACAGCATATTTCGTCGAAGACGGCAACGTCTGGAAACATCATATCGTGATTAACGAAATTATGTATAAATGCGCTGAAAATCGTGATACTAAAGATTGGATTGGCATCTTCAATAATTCCGAACAACGCTGCAATTTGAGCGGCTGGCAGCTGAAAGACGATAACGATTTACATGTGTTCCATTTTCCAGAAAACACATACATCGAGCCTTTCGGTTTCTTGGTCATTTGCGAAGACACTGTCGAATTCAAGAAATATCATAATATTTCTGGTATTTTTTTGGGTAACATCCCGTTTGGCTTCGGACGACCCGACTGGGTGCGGTTATACGATGAAAACGGAGTATTAATTGATTCCGTCGCTTATGATATAGTCCAGCCATGGCCAACAGAAGCTGACGGAAAGGGACCAAGTCTGGAGCTGATTTCGCCGTTTTTAGACAATACTTTGCCGACTAGTTGGAAAGCATCGTTTATTGATGGCGGCACGCCTTGCGCTCAAAACTCAGTCTTTAACACTGTTGAAGAAATTCTCTTCAATGACGGAGCATTTAATTTAATGCCAAATCCATCATCGGAATTTATCAATATTGATATTTTGCAAGATGATATTCAAATTCTTACGGTAGAAATTTGCAACTATATGGGCGATTTTATCGTTTTATCCGGTTCATACGTCATAACAACCGGAAACAGAATCATAATTAACTCAAAATCGCTATCGGACGGTATTTATTATGTTGTGGTTACTTACAAAAAAGGATTTGAAACGCATAAAAAATTATTACCGGCAATTGTTATGCATTAAAAAGCCGGAAGAGTGGCATTTTACATTATTTTTATTATTGCTTTTTATTGCTTCAGCCTTAGCGGCAAATGCTCAAATCAATACCGAATTGATGCGAAAAGCCTTTGCAGGTGATGGATTCCAAAATACAATCGGCTTCAGTATCACATCTTCTTCGGGCAATTCCGAGTTTACAGATTATTCTGCCGGCTGGCGGAGCGATTATTACTCGGATGATTTCAACACTTTCGTAGCGGGCTTGATAAAATATAACGAAGGAAGCGGAAAAATCAACGCCCATCGCGGGTTTGCACATTTTCGATTTGTTTCAACGCTCGATAGTCTTTTCCATCCTGAGGTTTTTCTACAAACCAATTACGACCGCTCGCTGAGGATTGATTCACGATTTCTTGCCGGCGGCGGTGTCCGGTGCATGTTGTTCAATATTAATCCTGACGCCGATTCGCTCGGCAAATTCTCATTGGCGTTAGGCATTGGCGGTTTTTGGGAATATGAAAAAATCAATGGCATACCTGAATTTTATTCGACAAAAATGTTGCGCACATCTACTTACTTGAATTTAAACTGGAAACTGAATAAAACGATAAACCTTATAGCCACAGGATATATTCAAAATTCTTTAACCAAATCACAGGATTTTAGAATATTATTCAATACAATTTCGAGATTCAAAATTACCAGATTTCTTTCTTTGGGAATCGATGTAAATTATAGATTCGACAACGAACCTTCGGTCGATGGCTTAAAAAAATATACGCTTGAAATTATTAATTCAATGACTGTTGATTTTTAAATTATGGCTTTAAAAACAATATATAACTTTATATTCGTCATTAGCAAAAAATATTTTTTTGTTCAATTAAACAATAAGGTTACTATGAAAAGATTTTTTGTTTTTTCTGTTTTATTTGCGTTTGTTTTAGGTATTAATGCATTTGCGCAAGATAAAAAAACATTTTCGAATGTTGACGAAATGACCGCAGACGCAAAAAAGAGTGTTAAAGTCTTTAAACTTGAAGATTTAAAAAAGAAAGTCGATGCAAAGGACAGTTCATTTTACTTAATCGACGTCCGGGACTTGCAAGAAACAAATACCGGCAGAATTCCTCAAGGCATTCCGGTATCTCGCGGTACACTCGAATTGAAACTTGTCGAAACAGTTGACACTGTTACAAAAAAGCAATTAAAAAAATCCGACTTGATTGTTGTTTACTGCCAAAAGGAATGGAGAGCCATACTTGCCGCAGAATCGCTTGTAAAACTTGGCTACACTAATGTTTACTACCTCGAAGGCGGCGTCGATGGCTGGACTAAGGCTGGTAACAAACTCGACCGTACCCGAGTCAACACCGGTAAATCTGCAGGACAAAATCTTAAGGCTCAACAGCCGAAATCAAAGGAAGAAATGATGAAAATGCGCGAAGAAATGATGAAAAAACGACAAGAAAAGAAGGCAGATGAACAAAAGAAAAATGAAAAGAAATAATTAAGTGTTTTTTCGAAAAAAAAGAACAGCTTTATCCGAAAAGTTGTTCTTTTTTTTTAATAATACAATTTATATGAAAATATACACTAAAACCGGAGATAGCGGCACAACAGGCTTGCTCGGAGGCTCGCGCGTAAAGAAATTCGATTTGCGGGTGAGCGCCTATGGCACTGTCGATGAATTAAATGCCGCGCTTGGTGTTGCAATGCTTCATTCAGTCGAACCTTTGGCAAACGACATAGATAAAATTTGCAATTTGTTGTTCCTTGTTTGTTCTGAGCTTGCGTCCGAATCACCAATACTTTCGATGCCTTCAATAAATGAAAACTGCATCCATTGGCTCGAAGCGAAAATCGACGAATACACAGGAAAGATGCCGCAATTGGCAAATTTTATTTTGCCGGGTGGCTCGCAAAGCGCAGCCTATTTGCATTTAGCGCGAACGGTGTGTCGCCGTGCCGAACGACTGGTCGTTGAGCTTTCAGAAAAGAATCAGATTAGAAGCGAAGTAATCAAATTTCTTAACAGGCTTTCGGACTATCTTTTCACAGCGTCCAGATATGCTAACTGCCTTGCCGGAGTCGACGATAAAATTTGGTCGAAATCTGCGGCGGAGGAAATTCTGAAAGAGCGTTGCAAATGACAAGGTTCAAAATGCAATTTTGGCTGCTCAATCTTATGCAAATGCTCGAAAAGCTTGCGTATTGGACCATGCTTATGCAGCTGCCGGTTTATATTGCCCAGAAAGACGCTCCCGGCGGTCTTGCATGGGGGCAGACAACCAAGGGCATTTTGTTTTTTTGGTGGGCTATTGTCCAGAATATTGCTCCAATATTTGCCGGAGGTTTCGCCGATAGAATCGGTAGAAGAAAAATGTTGCTCATATCGTTTATTACTATATTGTCTTCATATGTGATTTTGGCGTTCAGCCACGACTTTGCTACATTTCTTTTTGGATTGCTGATGCTCGGATTAGGCTCGGGTTTGTTCAAACCAACGCTTCAAGGGCAAATTGCTTTAAATATTGGCGACGGCAAAGTAGGCTGGGGTGTTTACTTTATGCTGCTCAATGTAGCCGTGATGCTGTGTGCGCCGCTTTCGAATACTTTACAGAAAATTTCATACGAAATGGTTTTTTTCGGCAGTACTGCAGTATTCGCTATGAATTTTATCGTCTTGCTTTTTTTGAAAGAAGATAAAAATTTGAATGATACAGCTAATTCGCAGGGAAGTGTGATTAACGTTTTCAAAGATACTTTTATAGACCTGTTTAAATCTAAAGTATTCAGCGTGATACTGTTCATGTCGGGCTTTTATTTAGTATATATACAGTTCTATGAAACCATTGCCAATTTCTATATTGATTGGGTAGATACGAGCATGATAACTCAATCGCTCGATTTACCGAAATGGTTTCAATCGAGCATTAGCGGCACTCAATCGCTTAGCTTCGAATGGGTTTACTTCTTCAATTCCATTCTTATTATTTGTTGTATAGTAACGATTACTTGGCTTTTTTCGAAAATCCGCCGAAGCGCATCGCTCGGTATCGGAATAGCGCTTGCTTCTGCGGGATTGATGACAATTGGCGCATCGCGGAATGGCTGGCTTGTTTTTCTCGGAATTGCTGTTTACACTTTCGGCGAAATGATTGTTAATCCAAAATTTAGCGAATTACTTGCCACTATTGCCCCTCAGAATAAAAAATCGCAGTTTATGGGTTACTTAAACATTTCTCTGGCAATTGGTTTCGGCATCGGTTCGCTAAGTGGAGGCTGGATTTACGAGCATTACGGCGAAAAGGCATCCTTGGCGATTCGTCATCTTGAGCAACATTATCCGGATTTGGTAAACATAGAGTCAACTGCAGCCTTTGATACATTAAAGCAAGCGACAGAACTCGATTCAAACAGCTTGACAGATTTGCTTTGGCATGAATATAAACCATATTCGCTATGGTTCTTTTATTTATTTATTGGATTATTTTCTGCTGCGGCAGTTTTCAATTATTCCCGAAGATTCGGGTAAATCTTCCCAAAATTTGGGTAAATCAATGGAGTAAAAAAAATGGTACTTGCAGAATTTTCAATGTTTCCAACCGACAAAGGCGAAAGCGTCAGCCGTTGGGTATCTCAAATCATTGACGCCATCGACAAAAGTGGAATCACATATCAACTAACACCAATGGGAACCGTTCTCGAAGGTTCAATCGACGAAGTCATGGGTGTCATTTCAGAATGTTTCAAAATACTCGAACCCCAAGCCAACCGCATTTATTCGAATATTAAAATCGACTACCGTGTCGGAAGTGAATCGCGAATGAAATCGAAAATCAAAAAAATCGAATCGACCTTGGGACGTGAAGTCAGAAGTTAACGAAAAGTAATTGTATGAGTTGCATACTCGATGAATCCTGAGAAAATTGCAGCTGCTCTATGACT